>JAAYJC010000004.1 GCA_012523085.1 Clostridiales bacterium | reverse complement strand
TCACAAACGACACTACGCCGACCTTTTCAGGCACGGCTGAATCAGGCAGCACAGTAAAGCTTTATGATACCGATGGAACTACGGTTCTCGGCAGCGCTACAGCTTCGGGCGGCAACTGGAGCATTACGTCCTCCGCGCTCTCATCAGGCACTCATACCGTCACCGCACAAGCAACTGACACGGCGGGCAACACAAGCGTGGCATCTATGGGGCTTTCGATAACCATTGACACTACTGCGCCGACTGTCAGCAGCATAAACCGCCATTCGCCGTCGGATGCATCTGCTTACGGTTCGAGCGTTACTTACCGCGTGACCTTCAGCGAGAGCGTAACGGGAGTGGACACATCTGACTTTACGCTTACAAAAACAGGCACGGCAGACGGCTCAATTGCTTTAGTTTCTTCCGTCAGCGACTTAATTTATGATGTGACTGTCAATACGATTACCGGAGAAGGAACAGTTAGGCTCGACCTAAAGTCGAGCGGCACCGGCATACAGGACATCGCCGGAAACCCTGCCACAGGCTTTACGGATGGGCAAATATATAATGTAAGTAAACCCACGGTAACTCTGAGCGTTGACAACACAAGCATAGCTGAAAACGCAGAAGCTGCAACGGTGACAGCAACGCTGTCCGCAGCGTCGAGCGAAGATGTGACCGTGACGCTGGTCTATACCGGCACCGCAACAGGCGACGGAACAGACTACACAGCGTCTTCAGCAACAATCACCATTGCGGCGGGAAGCACCACCGGCACGGCGACGATTACCGCTGTGAGCGATACCCTTGACGAAGAGGACGAAACCGTCATCGTAGACATCACCGGCGTGACAAACGGCACCGAGAGCGGAACGCAGCAGGTGACGGTGATAATCACGGATGACGATGACGCGCCCACGATCAGCGTCGATAACCCGTCAGTTACCGAGGGCAATGCCGGAAATGCTGCTTTGACCTTTACGGTTACGCTGTCAGCGGCGAGCGGAAAAACAGTCACTGTTGATTACGCAACGGCAGACGGCACGGCGACCACGACGGATTCGGATTATACAGCTGTAAACGGCACTCTGACCTTTATTGCAGGTGAAACAACAAAACAAATATCCGTAACAGTAACGGGCGATACCAAGCAGGAAGCAGGAGAAACTGTTCTGCTAAATCTCTCAAATCCTGTAAACGCAACGATATCCGATTCACAGGGCAGCGGTACAATATCTGATGACGATACTGTCTACGATCCCCCGTCTCAAAGCGCTGTCGTAGAAGTAAACGGCGAAAAGCAGGACGCGGGGCAGAGCGCAACTGAGACAACAGGCGGAGCAACAACTACAACTATCACAGTTGACGAAACGAAGCTGGATAAGATTCTTGAGCAGAAGGGCAACCACGCCGCTGTAACGCTTTCGGCGAGCGGAACCCCCGACGTGTTTGTCGGCCGGCTTACGGGACAAACGGTCAAGAACATGGAGACCAAGGAAGCGGTACTTGAAATCAAGACCGAGACCGCAACCTACACGCTGCCCGCTTCGCAGATAAACATTGATAGCGTATCGGCACAGTTTGGTCCCCAGATCGAGCTTAAGGACATTATGGTAAATGTTAAGATTGCTGAGCCGCCCGCCGACACAGTCAAGTTCGTTGAGGACGCGGCAAACAAGGGTAACTATCAGATCGTCGTAAAGCCCGTAGAGTTTGAAATAACCTGCACAAGCGAGGGTACTACAGTCGAGGTCAGCCGCTTCAACGGCTATGTTGAGAGAACAATAGCGATACCCGACGGCGTTGACCCGAGCAAAATAACCACAGGGATAGTGCTCAACGCGGACGGCACCTTCAGCCATGTGCCGACGCAGATCGTTATGATAAACGGCAAGTACTTCGCAAAGATAAACAGCCTGACGAACAGTACCTACTCCGTCATCTACAACCCCGCAGCATTCACAGACGTAACAAACCACTGGGCGAAGGACGCTGTTAACGACATGGGCTCGAGGATGGTCGTTACAGGAGTCGGAAACGGCATCTATGAGCCAAGCCGTAGCATAACAAGAGCTGAATTCGCGGCAATCATCGTCAGAGCACTGGGCCTTAATAAGTCTTCGACAGAGAGTACCTTCGGCGATGTAACGCTGACTGACTGGTTTAACGGCTATGTCGATACAGCGACAGCGTACAGCCTGATTACAGGTTACAGCAGCGAGAGCTTTGCTCCGAACGATACAATTACGCGCGAGCAGGCAATGACGATTCTCGCCAGAGCGATGAAACTCACAGGGTTAAGCGTCACACGCACTGACAGTGAAGTGTCTGTGCTGCTTGCAAACTACACCGACGCAAACTTGATTTCGGACTATGCGAAAGCCGGCGCGGCTGCCTGCATCAAGACCGGCGTCGTTACGGGAACGACTGCGAGCACGCTCTCCCCGAAGGACAGCGTAACGAGGGCCGAGGTCGCCGTTATGGTTCAAAGACTGCTGAAAAAGTCAGGTCTGATTTAGAATTCACAAAGCACGAGAACCGGCAGCACGGTTAAGAGAAGAATGTCGGATAGGAAAGCTCGACGGCAAGGCGGAAGGCAATTCGGTTCTCGTCCACCATGTCCGACAGAGCGAGTACGAGCTCGGAAAGGCGGATATATCATCTGCCCTATCCTCGCGGAAAGAGCGGCTATGTAAGCGCACGTTGCAGAATAGCGCCGAATAAAAAGAAGACCGGGGACCTTGAGAAAGGTTTTCTGGTCTTCTCTTTTTACAGTATAATAAGTGCACGATTAATATCATTCAGCAAGACAAGTTTAGCGCATTTGAGCGAAATGGGAAACCGGTTCTTGCATTAAATCATCTGAAAATCTCCGGATTTTTAGCATCTGGCACTGATTGCGGCATTAGTGTCATAATAAATGCGCTCTCAGGTAAATTTCTTTTCACCTGAGAGCGCATTTCTATTCATATATAGCTGTTTGCCTTAAAAAGGGCGCGTTGCAAAAATCCTCAATTTGCAGCGCGCCCAGATCAGCCATTATTTGATTAGGCGATAAAATCGCTGCCGCCGATATTTATCTTATTCGGGCATATGGTCGTTAAGCATTTTATCAACCGGCGAGTTCACCGTGCTCATTGACAGCGTGATAAACCCGAGCACGATCAAAACGACCTTTTCAGCGGCGTTGATCAGGTTAGAGAGCAGTGAATCAATCTTAAACAACCAGCTGATCCCGGACGGGGTATATTTAAACATAGCATTGATCGCTCCGAACAGGTTGTCCAGGAATCCGACGGCGATACCGGCCAGTGCAAAGATGACCACTATCATGGTGGCTTTGACCGCTGTTTTCTTTAGCAATTTGTTTTCTTCAAAGAGGAGAACATAGCCTGCCAAAAGTATGAGACCCAGAAAATTGATCAGGCCCATAAAAAACAAAAGCGCACCGAATAACTGACAACTGATTCCCATTCTTGTTTTAATGCGTTCAGGCTTGGGGTTCGGATTTGGTGCATACGCATAGCCTGCACCGGGAGCCGGACTTCCCTGCGGCGGATTCCCCAGCTTGGTTCCGCAGGAATTGCAGAAAGCTTCATTGCCCGTTATCGGATTTCCACAATTAGGACAAAACATATAAACACAACCTTTTCTTGTTTTGTAGTAGCACTATTATATCAATTATGAACATGATATCAATAGTTTTTAGCAAATTCATCAAGGTAACCCGTCTTTCACCGGATTGGGTTGTCAAAAAAGCAGGCATCGATTTTTGGCATATGCCAATCGATACCTGCCCATTATGATTGTTAAGCTTTCCTCTTTTCACCCTTTTCTCTGTGGTTTTTCCACATTGTCCAGAGCGGGCCTGCGATACAGATGGTAGAATAACAGCCGGAAACCGTGCCGAACATCATCGGGAGCGCAAACCTCGAGATCGATTCGATATCGTAAATCTGCGCAAAGATGAATGTGATTGTGATTGCCATAAATACCGCTGCATTCGTATTGATAGAACGGCTCATGGACTGTGTTATACTCGTATCCACAAGCTCCTCGGTATTGGCTTTTGGCATGATTCTTCTGTTTTCCCTGATTCGGTCGTATATGACGATTGTATCGTTGATTGAGAAACCGATGATCGTCAAAATCGCCGCAATAAATGAATCGTTGAGCGGTATCTTGAACAAAATAAACGTTGCCGTCACAACAAGACAGTCGTGAATCAGCGCGACAATGGCCATAAATCCGGCCGAAAAACCGCCGATATTCCTGAACCTGTAGCCTACATACAGTAAGATCAGGAAAAATGCAAGACCAACCGCGATCATACCGTTAATAAAGAACCGCCTGCCGATAAAGGGTTCAACCGTCAGTGAGCTGGAGATCTGCATATCCGCATCCGGATACAGGGCATCGAGCGTGTCTGTGATTATTTCCTGCTCCTGCGAGGTGATCGCTTCGTTTCCAGCAAGGTTGACAACCAGCATGTGTTCGTTTTTAGCCATATTCGTCTGCAGTTGGCATTGCGTGTTTTTTCCCACTGCGGCATTGATCGCATCTTCCGCACGTTCGGCGTCAATTGTGCCGGTATACGTATATTGGAGTATGGTTCCGCCTTTAAATTGAATATCCATTTCGATACCGTTAATCATCATGGCAACGATGCCGATTAGAATAATAATCAGCGATATCGCAAAAAATACGGCTCTCTTCTTGTAGAATCTGATTATCATTTCGCCAACCTCCTGACCCCGAAGTAAAACGGTTTGTTGAGAGTGCGGAAATTAATGAGCGAGCGAATCATTAGGCGAGACGCGGTTACGCCTGCGATAAAGTTCATAATAACGCCGCAGACCAACGTATATCCAAAGGACAGAAGCGAGCCTGATCCGAATATAATCAAAATCACACCGACGATGATGACGGTAATATTACCGTCAAAAACCGAAGAAAATGCCCTGTGAAAACCTGAGTCCACGGCGGCACCGATCGTTTTGCCCGCTTTAAGCTCTTCTTTGATACGTTCCGATACAATGACATTGGCGTCAACGCCCATCCCGATGGACAAAATTACGCCTGCGATGCCGGGGAGCGTCAGTGTAAACTGAGGCACGGAAAGCGCGAGCAGCTGACCGGTCACCTGCAGCAGCAGCGCAATGCAAGCTACAACGCCGGTCAGCCGGTAATAAACCAGCATAAACAGACAAACAAGCACAAACGCCGTAATACCCGCTTTAACCATAACCGAAAGTGCGCCGCTGCCCAAAGTCGCGCTGATGATGTTGCAGTTTTTTGCGATCATTGAAAACGGAAGCGCGCCGGAATTGATCTTGTTGGATAAGGAGAGCGCCTCTTTCATGGAGCCGATATTCGTGATCTGCGCGCTTCCTCCGGTGATCTGACTTTCCACTCTGGGCTCGGAGATCATGTTCTCATCCATATAAATGCTGATGATCTCGCCGATCAGCCTTCCTGTCGCCTCGGAAAACTTTACAGCTCCCTCCTCCGAAAGCTCCAGTGCCACCACAAATTCCGCCGTATTCGGATTTTGTGCCACATAGCTGTTTTTTACATCCGTTCCTTCCAGAACGACATTTCCTTTCGGGTCCCGGAAGGTCAACCTTGCTGTTTCTCCGAGCTCAGAAACAGCTTTTTGCGGATCAAATTCCGTTTCATCGGACTTCCACGGGAATCTGACGATGATTTTTCCGCCGGATTTATCTATTGTTATATCGCGGTCGGTGATGTTCGAGGCGTCCATACGAGTTTCGATGATCGCTTTGGCTGCTTCAAGCTCGCTTTCCGAAGGCATCCGGTCGAGATCCTTTGGCTCGTATGTTGCCTCAACGCCTCCCCGTATGTCGATTCCATATCGCATATTGTTTGCACCCTTAAGTACAACGCTTCCGATGTTCAATCCGAACAATGCGATAAACAACAATATGACTGTGACGAGAAACACGATAAAAAACGTTGTTTTTGAATGTTTCGCCCTCATTCTTTTCCCTCCATTATGATTCAAACGCATATCCGCGGCCAATATGCGTTTATCGGACAGGCAATGAGCATAAAGCCGCCGCTCGCGGCATTTATTTCATCCCGTCTTTATTGTGCAGAAATTCAATTATGCTGTTCAGGTCGCGTGCAAATACAGGCTTGTCTTTTTGCCTTGCGCAGCGCATCGTAAAAGCGGTAGCCGGACCGAAAATGGCAAAGGCAAACAGAAACTGGCTGTCTGCCTCCCTCGAATCGGATGGCTGCGCCTTTCGCAGCAAATGGAAAACGGTGAATTCATTGCAGCTCAGATCGATCTGCGTGAAAACCCCCCCGGATTGCGCAGATGAACACGGCACACCGGTCGTCTCGCTCTCCGGCGCGATGCGATTGCCATAAACGGCGTTAACCCGAACAGGATTAATAAAAGCGAAGGAGAGAATCGCGCACTCAAGTATGCAGAACAAAACGATAGCGATTTTTTTACCCGGCATAGCGCCTCTCCTTTCATTTTGTAAAGGTTTTCGGACGGTTGTCATCATAACACAGCTCTTTTTATAAAACAAGATCATTTGATTTCAAACGATCTTATTTCCAGAAGAATCTGGACAAAAATACAATGGTTGTGTATATTTTCGATAACGGGCGTGATATGATGCGAGATAGGGGTGATCATAATGGATGCTGCTTCGATCCCGAAAACCTGGGAAATGATTTTAACCAAAGCAAACTTCCTGCCGGTCATCGTTAAGAATTTAGAGCGCGTCCACGACACCAGCTGGTCGATGGACCCGAACCGCCACGATAATTTTGAGATGGTCTATATGAAAAAGGGGCGCGCTTCCTTTGAAATTAACGGCGAACCTGTGCCTATCGGCCCGAATGATATTATAATCATCAAGCCCGGGCAGTACCATAAATTCATCGTTGAATCCGAAACCGGCTGCGAGTTTATCGTTTTAAACTTCAAGTTCGAAAACCGTGCAAGTGATGAATATTCCGAAGTCTCCCTGCATGATTTTCTGCACTTCGTCCAAAGCCGTGAAGCCGGCGCTTATATCTCGCTGAAAGTTAGCCAGAAAAACGAAATTATAACGCTATTAAACCGCATTTTACGCGAACGGCAGAGTAATGAGATCGAAAGCGATTTTTTAAGCCATCTTCTGGTTCTCGAGCTGTTCGCTCTTTTATCCCGGGCGCTGAAGACGGAATGGGAGAATAATTTTCGGGAAAAAAGTCCCAAGCTTCGTGAACTCATTCGCATTTCGGTCAATTATATACACAACCATTTTGAACGCAACATATCTCTTGATGATATAGCAAGGTATGTATTTTTAAGCCCCGGTTATTTTATCCGCGCCTTCAAGGCGGAAACAGGCCAAAGCCCGATAAGTTACCTAATCAAAATCAGGATTGACCGAGCCATGGAGCTGCTTGCTGAAACAGACGATAAAATCATCGATATTGCGCTCGCAGTCGGCTTTTCCAACCAGCAGCGGTTCAACGAGATGTTCAAAAAACTTGTCCGTATGACCCCGATGCAGTACAGGAAGCTAGTGAATAAACGTGAAAAACCTTAAGATAACATGAGCATTTACGGGAAGAAATCCTGTGCTTTATCTCTTATTATGGTATACATCAGCAGTATCCCCTGAGAAAGGAGCTAAAAGATGGGCATGACAATGACACAGAAAATACTGGCAGAGCATGCGGGTCTAAAAGAGGTCAAGGCCGGCCAGCTGATTATGGCAAAGCTGGATATGGTGCTCGGCAATGATGTCACAACTCCCGTTGCGATTAATGAATTCAAACGGATAGGCGCCGATAAAGTTTTCGATCGGCAGAAAATTGCCATCGTCCCCGATCATTTTACCCCGAACAAGGACATTAAGTCCGCCGAACAGGTGAAGAAAATCAGAGAGTTCTCCCGTCAAATGGGCATCGTAAACTTCTTTGAGGTTGGCCAGATGGGTGTGGAGCATGCGCTTTTGCCCGAAAAGGGCCTTGTTGTACCCGGCGATTTGGTAATCGGCGCGGACTCCCATACCTGCACATACGGTGCGCTCGGCGCGTTTTCCACCGGCGTAGGCAGCACAGACATGGCAGCAGCCATGGTCACCGGCGAATCCTGGTTCAAGGTCCCGGAGGCAATCCGCTTTATCCTGAAAGGAAAACCGCAAAGATGGGTCGGCGGGAAGGATGTTATTTTGCATATCATCGGTATGATCGGCGTGGACGGCGCGCTGTATCAGTCTATGGAGTTTACAGGCGAGGGCCTGAAGCATTTATCGATGGACGACCGGTTCTCAATGGCCAATATGGCAATTGAAGCGGGCGGTAAAAACGGGATATTTGATGTAGATGAAATAACCCTCAGCTACGTTAAAGAACACGCCGATAAGCCGTATGCAATCCATCGGGCGGACGCGGACGCAGAGTATACAAAAACCTATGAAATCGACCTGGGAACGATTAAACCTACCGTTTCCTTCCCCCATCTTCCCGAGAACACACGCACAATTGACAAAGTGGGCATTGTGAAGCTCGACCAGGTGGTCATCGGCTCGTGCACGAACGGCAGGATTGAAGATATGCGCATCGCGGCCGGTATTTTGAAAAACAGGAAAGTGCATCCGAACATCAGATGCATCATTATTCCCGCCACGCAGAAGATCTGGAAAATGGCCATGAATGAAGGCCTCTTTGATATCTTTGTCGACGCCGGCGCGGTTGTTTCAACACCTACCTGCGGACCTTGTCTGGGCGGTCATATGGGTGTTCTGGCAAAAGGGGAGCGGGCTCTTTCCACTACTAACAGAAACTTTGTTGGCAGAATGGGCGATCCCGAAAGTGAGGTCTATCTGTCCGGACCGGCTGTCGCGGCTGCTTCGGCTGTCACCGGCAGGATTTCGTCGCCGGATGAGCTCTGAGGAAAGGATTGTGTGATCGATGAAAGCATACGGAAAAGCGATTAAATACGGCGACAATGTGGACACCGACGTCATTATACCTGCTCGATACCTTAACACCTCCGACCCTGCAGAGCTGGCGGCGCACTGCATGGAGGATCTCGACAAGACTTTTGTCAAGCGTGTACAAAAAGGCGACATTATGGTTGCCGGTAGAAATTTCGGCTCAGGTTCTTCAAGGGAGCATGCCCCGATAGCCATCAAAGCTTCCGGCATCTCTTGCATTATCGCAGAGACTTTTGCCCGCATCTTTTACAGAAATGCAATCAATATCGGACTTCCGATTTTGGAATGTACGGAAGCGGCAAAAGAAATCTCTGATGGCGATGAGGTGGAAATTGATTTTAACCGCGGTACAATCTACAACGTGACAACCGGAAAAAGCTATCAAAGCGAACCGTTTCCGGATTTCATCCAAAAGATCATGAATGTCGACGGACTGGTCGGTTATATCAAAAACCAGATTCGGGAAGGATAAAAGATAATGACATATACCATAACTGTGCTGCCCGGAGACGGGATCGGCATCGAGGTAACCGAACAGGCCACCGCGGTCATACATGATATCGGCAAGAAATGCGGGCATGACTTTTATTTGCGGGAAGCCCTGATGGGCGGTTGTGCGATCGATAAGACAGGAACCCCCCTTCCGGAGGAAACGCTTGCGCTGTGCAAAGCCTCCGACGCAGTTTTGCTTGGCGCGGTCGGCGGCCCGGAATGGGAAACCCTGCCCGGAAATCTAAGACCGGAAGCGGGCCTTTTAGCCATTCGCGCAGGTCTTGGGCTTTACGCGAACTTAAGACCTGCGGTTATTTACCCCGCTTTGAAAAATGCGTCCCCGCTCCGGCCTGACATCATATCGGGGGGCGTTGATATTCTTGTGGTGCGCGAGCTTACAGGCGGTATATATTTCGGAGAACGCGGCAGAAAAACGCTGCCGGACGGCATTGAAACAGCGTTTGACACCGAGCAGTACAGCACCCTTGAGGTTGAACGCATAGCGAGGGTAGGTTTCGAGGCCGCACGCAAAAGAAAGAAGAAACTGATGTCGGTGGATAAGGCCAATATTCTGGAAAGCTCCCGGCTTTGGCGCGAAACAATTTTAAAGATTGCCCCTGACTACCCCGATGTGGAGCTTAGCCACATGTACGTCGATAATGCCGCTATGCAACTTGTCAGAAATCCGAAGCAGTTCGATGTGATTGTGACCTCCAATATATTCGGCGATATCCTGTCCGACGAGGCTTCTCAGATTACGGGCTCCATCGGTATGCTGCAGTCGGCAAGCCTCGGCTCCGGTACATTGGGGCTTTACGAACCGGTTCACGGTTCAGCGCCCGATATAGCCGGAAAAGATCTCGCCAATCCCATCGCGACAATCTTATCCGTTGCGATGCTGCTGCGATATTCCCTTTCCCTTGAAGCGGAAGCGGAATTAATCGAGCGTGCTGTCGAGTCCGTGCTGGATAATGGCTTTAGAACCCCGGATATTCGCTCCGAGAATACAAAAATCGTCGGCACCGGGGAAATGGGCCGGCTTATCCGGGAAGCGATCAATGCGCTTTAACCGGAAAATAAGGCAAGACGAACGGAGGGAACAGGTTGAAGCGGATTTTTATTTATGACACAACGCTCAGAGACGGCGCTCAGGGTCTTGGTATCTCTTTTACAGTAGAGGATAAATTGAAGATCGTCAGAAAGCTCGATGATCTCGGTGTAGCTTATATTGAAGCAGGTAATCCCGGCTCAAATCCCAAGGACATGGAATTTTATGAGCATGCCGCTCGAATTCGGCTGAAAAATGCAAGGCTTGTTGCCTTCGGCAGCACCAGACGCATGAATATCGCCGCTGAGGACGACGATAATCTCAAGTCCCTGCTCAAAGCAAAAACAGACGTTGTCACGGTTTTCGGCAAGACCTGGGACTTTCAGGTTACGGACATTCTGAAAACGACGCTTGAAGAAAACCTGAAGATGATTTCTGATACCGTGAAATTCTTTAAGGATGCGGGTAAGGAAGTCATTTATGACGCCGAGCATTTTTTTGATGGCTTCATTGGAAATGAAGCGTACGCGCTCAAAACTCTGACCGCCGCCGCCGAGGCCGGAGCCGACAGCATCTGCCTTTGCGACACGAGAGGCGGCATCTTCCCGTCAACAATCGAGAAAGTCGTCGCAAAGGTCGGGCAGACAGTTTCGCAGCCGCTGGGCATCCACTGCCATAACGACACCGGGATGGGTGTCGCCTGCTCGATTTCCGCCGTACAAAGCGGCGCTGTGATGGTTCAGGGAACGATAAACGGGCTGGGTGAGCGCTGCGGTAACGCAAATCTCTGTTCGATCATCCCGAACCTCCAGCTTCTTGGTGACTATGCATGCATCCCGGAGGAATGCATGCATATGATGACGCCCATTTCACGTTCCATCAGCGAAATTGCCAATATATCGCATGACGAGACGCAGCCTTATGTCGGCGGTGCGGCATTTGCGCACAAGGGTGGAATGCACATGGATGCGGTCAGGAAAAGCACGTCTGCCTACGAGCTTTTTGACCCCTCTATCGTCGGCAATCAGCGGGTCTTTTTGCTTTCGGAGGTCGCCGGCAGAAGCGCCATTCTCAAGAAGATCAACGAAATAGACAGTACGATCACGAAGGATTCGCCCGAAGCAAGTCTCATTTTGGAGAAGCTGAAGGAGATGGAGGCCAAGGGTTACCAATACGAGGGTGCGGAAGGTTCCTTCGAGTTGCTTGTGAAAAAAATCCTTGGATGCTACGCGCCTTCCTTTGAACTCAAGGAATTCAAGGTGATTGTGAACGAACCTCCGGTCAACGAAGTCAATTCCTCCGCTATGATCAAAATTCATGTGGGCGACCAGATAGAAATTACCGCCGCAGAGGGAGAAGGCCCGGTTAACGCTTTAGACAAGGCGCTCAGAAAGGCGTTGGAGCGCTTTTACCCCGATATCCGGAGCATAAAACTGACGGACTACAAGGTCAGGGTTTTGAATTCCACCAGTGCAACTGCGTCAAAAGTCAGGGTTTTAATCGAAACGTCGGATGGAACCAACACCTGGACAACCATCGGCGTCTCCACCGACATCATCGAAGCCAGCTGGATTGCTTTGGTGGACTCCATCGAGCACAGGCTGTTGAGCAACTGATCAATGTTTCGTTTATCGTATAACGCCCGATTTCATGCGTATCCTAATAAACGAAACGGAGTGAGCATATATGGCGAAATCCAAAGAAAAAAAACTTGCCAAAACGGGTTCGAGGCATCCGAAATCGTCTGTCGATATGAAGGACCTCGAAGCGCAGTCGCCGCACAAATTCAAAAATAAGTGACGGCCTGCCGTTTTGCTTTGCCCGGTTAAGCAGGCGCTCGCGGGCGAGCCCGTAAGGAAAAGGAGTGTCTTTCTCATATAGGCACTCCGTTTTTTTGTTACATACTCTCCCGTACTGCGTCAAATCATTGCCTGACGGTACTCAGTTCGGTTTCGCTTAATTTCCGGTTTAAAATATTCTGCAACGATTAAAAACGCTGTAAAAAGGTATGTGTGTATATTATGAATATCCGGGAACTCAATATTGCAGGAATGACTGGCGCTTATGCCGGCGAAATTGCTCAATGGCGTTACGACGGCATATACGCGTTTTACAACCGCAAAGACAGCCAAACGGAAGGCCTTATGGACGGTACGCATTATGCCTGTACTGACGCTCATGGCAAACTCATCGGTTATTTTTGCTTCGGCGACGAAGCGCGCATACCGACAATCGAGGAAAATGTATATGAGGCGGATTATTTGGATGTGGGTTTAGGGCTCAGACCGGAGCTGTGCGGAAAAGGGTTCGGAACGGCTTTTGTAAACCTCGGTCTGGCGTATGCCCAAACACATCCTGGCATTGACAAATTCCGCCTTTCGGTTGCTGCATTTAACGAACGCGCCGTAAGGGTTTATCAAAAAGCCGGCTTTGCCATCGTTCACGAAGTAACCAACGCGTACTTTAAAAATAAATTCTATATTATGACAAATACGCCGCCATATTGACGGCCCGGCACAAGCCGGCCGCCTTACTCAACTTTATTTCATCGTGAGTTAAAAAACAAGATGGCTCAAAGTTTTAAGACCGATAAAGCGTGTAGGGATACAGCTCTTCATCCGTCCAAATTCGGTCAATACGCCAGAACTCACCCTCGCGGACAAGCCACAGTCTTGCGTTGTAAAATTCAGACGGGCTCGAAGTGGCCGCTACTTCAAGTTTTAAGCTAACCTCAGCGTGTGAGTCATCTGTTCCTTTAACCTTTGTTATCGTGTGGCCCTGCACCGAAGGGCTTGACATTCCTGTTACCCAATTTGAACGCAGGTCGTCAAGCTGTCCGGCATATTTCTTTTTCAGCTTTTCGGTCATCACGGTATATTGCATGGCGGCACTTCGTCTTTCCAACCCCTTTGCCCACACCGAAGCGGCTTGCTCCGGAGTAACAACGCCGGTGTAATTCGAGGCATCCATCAGGAGCTCGGAACGAGTCTTGTATGGATTGACCTGTCCGGGTTGTGCGGTTATTTCAGGAGGGATTGATGCAGCCCCGGCCGATAAGGTAAGACAAACGAACAAAAACAAAAAAACCACTAATTTACGCAAAAAAAGTCACCTCAAATATAATTTGCGATGAATCAGGCGTGTTTATTCTACCGACACCATCTTTTTAAACCTGTGGTTTGACAAATCGTACAGTGTGAAGCGCTTTTTCGCTGATAACTACGACCACGCAAAATACCGGGATGGGAAACAGCCGGTTGATATGGCTTATCTGAAAAACGATAACCCGCGTTTACCTAAGTTGCCCGGTACACGATGAGAATGATAATATTCTATTATTAAGGGGAAAATGCCGCTGTCGCTCACCTGTCATCACGCCACTTCGGACGGATACCATGTCAACCGTTTTCCGGAATCTCTGCAAGATGACATAAACAACTTCCGGCAATATCTGTAACTTCCGGGATTATACCACTCAATACAGCATTAGCTTGAAAACGGACAAAAACACAGATATCCTCATCGTCGGCGGTCAGGGCGGCAGCACATGGTGTGCGGGTAGATATGAAATCAAGGTGAAGAAAGCACTCGTTTGA
>JAAYJC010000240.1 GCA_012523085.1 Clostridiales bacterium | reverse complement strand
GCTTGATACTTGCCAGTCTGTTCATTTGAAAGGCTTTAACGGTAACCAAACCGAGCTGACCGTACAACTACAACTATTGACAGACCCGCAGGAACAAACCAATTTTTTAAACTGTGGCGGCGATTTAAACATCCCGCATGGGGAAATATTTACAACGCCCCAGCTAACAGGAACCACCGGTCTTCTCCATGTAAAAGAAGTTTACCTGAAAGACCATTTTTACCGTGATTTGAAGCTTCATTTCGCCGATGGGCAGGTGACAGATTATAGCTGTGAAAACACACCAAACAGTGAATATAATCGCCAATACGTTTTTGAAAACCTCTTGCAATCTACCAACCACGTATCAATGGGCGAGCTTGCCATCGGAACCAATACTTTAGCCTACCAATCCGCTAACACATACGGAAATTACAACCGTCTTCCCATCCTTCTGGCAGAAAAAATGGGCCCGCACATTGCTATAGGTGATCCGTGTTTCGCCCGCGGAGAGGATAGCCCCGTTTATAACCTATATGGCGGTAAGGAAATGGTTGCCAGAGAGAATGAATTGACCAGAAAGCGCCGTGAAAAACCAGATTGTTATGTCAATTTTCACACAGATATTACCATCCCCTATCACGAAATGGGGCTATTTGAAGGAATACAAAAAGACGGAACACGCGTTACAATCATTCAAAACGGACGATTTGTTCCACCGGAAGCCGCGGCGCTGAACCGTTATTTGGAGGATATGTAATGAAAGCTTTTTTTGCTGACCAGATATTTGACGGAAAAAAACTAATCGACAACGCTGTACTCATCATCGATGAAGGAAAAATCGTATGGGTCGGTGCGGAGAATGAGATTCCTTCGGAAATTACGCTTCCAACACTACGCAAGCATGTTTCCTTCATCATGCCCGGATTGATTGATTGCCATGTTCATCTTGCGCTTTTGAATCATACGCCTGTGTCCCCTATCGACTGGGCGCTATGTAGTGTGGAAGCCATGCAGCATCTACGGGAACTGAGAAAAGCTGGCGTGGTCGCATGCCGGGATCTTGGCTCAAACGACAGTATAATCATCGGCATTGCCAAAGCACAACGTCAAGGGTTGTTGCAAGATATGCCCCGAGTCGTAGCTGCTGGCGCAGCCTTGGCAGCTACAGGTGGGCACGGTACCAACATCAGCATTGAATGCGACGGTGCGGACGAGTTTACCAAAGCCTGCAGGCAAGTTATCAAAAACGGCGCTGAGGTAATCAAAGTGATGATGAGCGGCGGTGTCAACTCTCCCGGCGAAGAGCCTGGTCCGCCGGAAGTAAACGAAGATGAGATTATTGCCGCAGTACGGGAAGCGCATGCCCGTGGCCGTAAAGTTGCGGTACACGCGCATGGAAATACAGCCATTCGGCGCAGTGTTAATGCCGGTGTTGACTCGATTGAGCATGGTGTCTTCAACAGCGAAGATCTGATCGAACAAATGGCAGCACAGGGAACGGCGCTAGTGCCGACCCTATGCGCGCCATATTACGCGGTTCAGGAAGGTCTTCGTGTTGAACCTGACAACCCGGATCACAAACGTTCGCAAGCCATTGTAGCAGAGCACAATCACAATACACGCCTTGCTTTCGAAAAAGGTGTCATGGTATGCATGGGTACCGACGCGGGATGTCCGTTCAACCCCCATGATCGTGCGTTTTACGAAGCCGTGCTGCTACATAAAACAGGCATTCCCGCACTGGACGTATTGCGTATCGCTACCTTAAATGGCGCAATCCTGCTCGGCCTTGACAAAGAACTTGGAACCTTAGATGCCGGAAAGCAAGCATCGTTCATAATTCTTGAAACATCCCCAGTTAAGGATATAGAAGCGCTGTGTTCAGAGAAACAAATATATATTCAAGGAAAGAAGGTGGAATAACATGGAAAAGTTCTCGTTTTACAATCCAACGCGTATTCATTTTGGAAAAGGAAAGTTAGCAGAACTTGGGCAAATCGTATCCAGATATGGCAATCATTGTCTTTTGGTTACAACGTCCAAAGAGGAGGAAGCGTTAAAGCCACTGTATGAACGCACTATTTCTATACTGGAAGAAGCAGGTATTCGTGTTTTCCACTTTGATGAAGCCGTTCCCAACCCAACCATTCAGTGCGTAGAAAAGGCGATTTCTATTGTTCAAGCAAACGGAATCGACTGCGTTGTAGCCTGCGGCGGAGGAAGTTCCATCGACACAGCAAAAGCAGTCGTGCTTTTCCATCAACAATCCGAAATCGACTGGGACATGGTGTTCCAAACCTATACCAGCCCATTTGCCCGGTATCCTCTCCTTTCTGACCATCCGCTTCCCTTTGTCGCCGTTCCGACGACTGCCGG
>JAAYJC010000196.1 GCA_012523085.1 Clostridiales bacterium | reverse complement strand
CTGCAAACTGAATAACATTGGAGGATGCAGGAGAAGCGCAATCTTAACCGTTGGAAACAGCGAAAAGAGTGCAGGGAAGTGAAGATGGCGGGAAATGGCAGCTCACTATGACAAGCCCATATCAGTATACCGGTTTATTCAAAACTCATCTTCTTGTTTAATAGACTTCTTTCTTCGCATATGTTTGCATTTTCTCATAAGGTATAAATATTACTACAGAGGGAAAACATGGACATTTTAAAGGTAAAGTCGCTTTATCACAGGCGGGACCGGCAGTATTGGGCTGAATAGCCAAAGCGTGCGGAAAGACCGGTATGAAGGTCATCATCGCCGACATAAGGCAGAGGGCTATTGATACTGTTCTTTTTATTTTTGAAGAACAGTATCTCCACAGCCGCGGGCGCTTTGTCCGCATTACAACAATACATAAGTCCCGACTTATAAAGCTATGACAGCAGAAAACCGCTTAACCCGGCAGTGGCAAGGGGTAGGCGGCTTTCTCCTTTTTTTGATTCAAACGATGCTTTCGTATTTTTACCATTAAAACGGATAGGTTATGGGGACATTCAATGCAGAGCCTTTTGTCACAGCAGCAGGGATACTCATTATCTTCCGAATAGCCGTTTATGTTCCCAAAATAATCGGCAAGAGGAAGTATCGACTCCGTAACAAGATTAACCGAAAAAACACCTGTGATCCAACCTGCTCCTTATTTGGTGTTTTTCAACCTTTCCATCGGGTTTAAATTCAAATTAAGGCGCGTTATTATAGTGTTAAGTCTTTTTTGCCTGCCATCTTCCGTCTTTGTGAAGATGTAAGATGCTGTATATGCGTTTCGTGAGGAACGCGGCATTTTTTCGAAATTCGCCCAAGCGGTTTCATGGGGTTTAAGTAAAATTTCGAAATTTCTCACCTGCTCATCGGTAATCGGTTCATTTTTTGGGGCATCCCAGCTCCCATTTCGCTTTGCAATATCAATCTTGGCTTTGCCAAGGTCAGTCATTAGCCCCTGTGAGGCTAGTTTTTGGGTAAGAGATTTGTTTTTTTCAGACCATTTGCTTTTTTCACTGCGTTGCTTGAAGTATTTGATGTAAGTATCTTCGTCTACGCTTTGTATTTGTCCGTCAATCCAGCCGAAGCAGAGGGCTTCCTCCAAAGCGTCATTGGAGCTAAGGGTGCAAACCTTTTTTGACTTGCCGAACACAAGCCATACGCCGCCGCTTGTTTGAGCATTTTGCGATAACCATGTGCGAAATTCCTCGCGCGATGTGAAAAGTAATCGCGACGTGGCTGCCTTCATTATTACAACAACTCCTCTATGCTAAAGGTTTCAGACAAGCCGGGGTAATACCTTCCTTTTTCAGCAGTAAATATGTAAACGCAGTAATCATCATCGGTAACACCTTTAGGATAATATCGCTCAAAACCTTCGCACCATAAAAGTTCCTTGTGATACGAATCTGCGCAGACTTCCATCGTTCCAATCAGCATGAGCCCGTGATTAGCCGGTTCGTCGCAATAGTAGATGCAGGCTTCAGGATTTAACTTAAATTGCAATACCCGTTTTGACGATACATAGGTTGAAAAATAATGAATGCCTAAGCCGTCGTGCTGTAGTGAAAGCATCGTCTTCGTGTTCGGGTAACCGTCTTCATTAACCGGCGAAACATAATCATTGCTTGCGTTTTACCTGACATTATTAAGCCCCCCTATATCAATCGTTTTTCAGCGATTCGACGTACTATAAAAACAATGCTATTCGGTTCTATCCGCCAGTGGAATATAATCCTGCCGTTTTGCCACGCTCATGTATGCGGGTCTAATAATTTTGCTTCCGTTAATCAATTCTTCTGTCCGGTGGGCACTCCATCCGGAGATACGGGCTATGGCAAAAATAGGGGTAAAGAGTTCTAACGGTAAACCCAGCATATGGTAGACAAGCCCGCTGTAAAAATCAACATTGGCGCCGACGCCTTTGTATATTTTGCGCTCTTCGGCAATAACGCCGGGAGCAAGCTTCTCAACCAGAGAATAGAACTGGAATTCCTCCTCCATACCCTTTTCTTCAGATAATTTACTAACAAAAGTTTTAAGAATATTGGCCCTTGGGTCAGAAAGGGAATAGACGGCATGTCCCATGCCATAAATAAGACCGGCTTTATCAAATGCCTGTTTATTTAAAAGTGCTGTGAGGTACGCCTTCACTTCTTTTTCGTTCTTCCGGTCGTGGATGTTTTTCTTCATATCCTCAAACATTTGGATAACCTTGATATTTGCTCCCCCGTGCTTCGGCCCTTTGAGCGAGCTCAACGCTGCTGCAATGGTCGAATAAGTATCTGATCCGCTTGACGTTACAACATGGGTCGTAAAGGTAGAGTTGTTGCCGCCTCCATGCTCTGCATGGAGAATCAAAGCTACATCCAGAATATGCGCTTCCATTTCTGAATACTTACAGTCCGGCCGAAGCATGTACAATATATTCTCTGCCGTAGACAGTTCCGGTTTCGGTGTATGAATAACCAGGCTGTTTCCTTGAATGTAATGGCTGTAAGCCTGATAACCATAGACAGAAAGCACAGAGAAATTGGCGATTAGCTGAAGGCACTGCCGCATTACATTGGGTAAGGATATATCATTTGCGTTATTATCATAGGCAAATAATGTGAGCACGCTGCGCGACAGCGTATTCATCATGTCATTGGTGGGCGCCTTCATGATGACATCCCGGACAAAATTTGTCGGTAGAGTTCGATAACCCGCAAGAATATTGGTGAATTTCCTCAGTTGATCCGCTGAAGGCAGCGTACCATAAAGCAGCAGGTAGGTTACTTCCTCGAACCCAAATCGTTTCTCTTTCATGATACCGGCTATAATCTGTTCTATATCGATGCCCCTGTAAAAGAGTTTCCCCTCCGCAGGTGTCGTAAGGTCGCCCTCCCTGGAAAAAGCCTGAATTTCTGAAATTTCTGTTAGCCCAGTGAGAACACCATTTCCGTTAACATCGCGCAACCCTCGCTTTACATTAAATCTTTCGTAAAGATCCGGATTTATTCTACTATTGTTAATGGCAAGCTCCGCCAGTTCTACAACATCCTGTGTAATAATAGAATAATTGTTTTTTCTTTTATTCATGGCATTTCCTTTCTTAAGCGAGTTACTATAATTGGCTGCAAGCCTATTAAATGACGCCATCAGTTATGATTATTTATTTGTCTGATATTTTACCACAAAACCAGAGCAGTCAGCAACCGTCCCGGGTAATTTTCAAGAGTTTCTTAAGAGCTTTTTCAACCTGCGGACAGCATGCGGGCTGCTCCTGAAGGGAAGATCGAATAAAACGGACATACAAATCAACCGGTCTCAGAACCAAAAACAATATAACATACACCAACTCGATGGGGTTCTTCTTATAAAACCTCATTCTATCATTTTAGGAGATGGCCTATCGGGAAATATGTAATAATATGTATAGGTTACTACCTTATCTATTGTATTTGCTCCGGATTAGCTTTTGAGAAGAATCGGTGCGGAGCACCTTGTCTTCATGTGTTTGAGTGTCCGCGGCGGTAAACTATAAACTTTAAGCTTGTAGCTTGAAAAGGGATTGACTCTGCTATAGAATAAATATGCGGCTCGCTATGACGGGCATAACTGTCTTTGCTATTAAAGAAGAAAGGTGATATGACTTGATTAATGCGTTTGAGACGTTTCCGCATCTGATATCTCCGCTTAAAATCGGAAATGTAGTATTCCGTAACAGGATGTTCGCGTCACCGGTTAACTCAGCTGAAATTATATCTGATGGTCAACCTTCGCTTGAGGCGGTCGCATATTTTGAAAGGAAGGCAATGGGCGGCGCGGCGGCAATTACATACGGGGAAGTTGACGTCGATCCTGACGATTACCGGGAGGGGAGATATCCTCGCGAAATCACCCGAATGAGCAATTATAACTATGCGCGTCTGGCAAGCGCTGTCAAACGGCAAGGCGCCGTCCCTGTTTTAGAGCTGTGCTTTTCCGGCATCCATGCCCGTATGTATACAGGCGCTGGAAAACCCGCATGGGGGCCGGTCGATATGACTTCGCTATTCGGAGATAAAGTCGCAGCGATGCCTGAAGAAAAGATCCTGCAGATTATAGACGAGTTTGGAAATGCAGCAGTTGCTGCGAAAAATGCCGGTTTTGATATGATATGCCTGCATGGCGCCCACGGCTTCGGTCTGCAGCAGTTCATGTCGCCGACTATGAATACCAGAACTGACCGATGGGGAGGCAATCCGGAAAACCGCTGTCGTTTCGCCGTCATGGCAATCGATAAGATTAAGCAGCTTTGCGGCCGGGATTTCCCCGTTGAAATTCGCATCAGCGGCAGTGAAATCATAAAAGACGGATACGGTATTGACGAAGGCTGTGAAATAGCCGAGCAGCTTGACGGGCATGCGGATATAATCCATGTCTCTGTCGGCGCAATAAACAGGTTCGGGGCTGAAACATTCTCGCGCACCCATGTCAGCATGTTTTATCCGCATGGTGTAAACGTTGAATATGCAGCGGAAGTAAAAAAGCATGTAAAAAAATCGCTTGTCGGCACAGTCGGCGGATTGAACGACCCTTATCAAATGGAGCAAATCCTGGCATCGGGCAAAGCGGATATCATTTATATGGGACGCCAGCTTGTCTGCGACCCCGAGTTCCCCAATAAAGCACGACGCGGGTGTGTCGATGAGATACGCAAGTGTATACGCTGCCTTAACTGCTTTGCCGAAGGAGTGAGGCACGGGGATCTCATTTGCGCCATCAACCCCGAAATCGGCCGCGAACGCGAGGTGTACAGGGCCCTTCCCGTACCCGAAAAACAGCGTGTACTCGTGATTGGCGGCGGTATAGCCGGAATGCAGGCAGCGCTCACCGCGAATAAAAACGGCCATGATGTGGTTTTATGTGAAAAGAGCGGCGAGCTCGGCGGAAAAATCCTGTGCGAGGCTGAAGTGTCGTTTAAGAAGGTTTTACATGATTACATACTTCAGCAGCGGGCGCTGATAGCGAAATCGAGTATTGACCTGCGACTGAATACGGAGGTAACGCCGGAATACGCACGGGCGGAGTGTCCTGATGTCATCATAGCGGCAGTCGGATCAGACCCGGTAACGCCGAACATTCCGGGGATAAACAAAAGCAATGTGTTTCATGCCATTGATGTGTACAAAAACCCATCGCTTGTCAAAGGGAGAGTTGTCATTCTCGGGGCGGGCTTTGTCGGCACAGAGCTGGCTATTTATCTTAATGAGCTTGGGATCGAAACCGAAATCATTGAAATGCGCGGTGATATAAGCGACGGCGGCAACAGCACACACAAGAATGCCATTTTCGATATGATAACGCAGAAAAATATACCTATCCGCTTTAATACGAAGGCTGTTGAGATAACAGCAGACGGAGTAAAATGTGAAAGCCCGGAAGGTGAGGCGTTTTTCGACGCCGATGCCGTGGTTATTGCCGTTGGTATGGAGCCGCTCCATGACGAGGCTTTGACATTTTTCCGCTGTGCGAAGGACTTCCACATGATAGGCGAATGCCGGAAAGCCGCAAACATCCTTTACGCAACCGGAACGGCCTATGCGGCTTCAAGGCTAATTGGAAGATTTTAAGCTTCGTTACATCGTGCTGTGTCGCAAAAGCATCGGTATTAATATCAAAACCATAAGTCCGGTTTTGGGGTTGAAAAGGCGCAGGAGGAAACATTCACAGGTGACGGATCTGAACCTCGCTTTGCGAGGCGTAGATCCGTCACCTGTTTTATGGCCTTGCCTTCAAGTCCTTCCCGGGTTGGTGAGGATTGCGGCTATTTCATCATATTCAACGATTGACCGGACGTAGTTTTGGACGATAGCGAATATATACGGGCTTCTTCGTTATAAATAATAAGGCAGGAGCCGATCCGTCCCCTGCCTTGTCGATTATGATCTTATGTTATCTTCTTCTCTGTACGCGCATTGCCGCCGGCTAAACCGGACATATGTAATGAATACACCAGTAAGGGGATCAAAACCAGCTGAATCACAATCCCCGGTAAGGATGTTACAAATGCGCTTGCCAGCCAGATTGCCATTGAATAGCTTCCGGCTTTGAATATAATGGCGTTCATCAGGCCGTAGAACACGCGCCCGAACAGCATGGCGATGATCAGCGGTATATATAGATCAAGGATCTTTTTTCCGGTTCGCACTTTGTTGACAAGAAGGCCGGTGACGAGGCCGTACACGGCCAGCTCACAAAGCATGCCAGGTAAAATTGCCATCGGCGGCATGCCGGTCATCAGGCTGGAGAGGAGAGGCCCGAGAACACCACAGACCAAGCCGTAAGGCCAGCCGCATATCAAGCCGCACATCAATACCGGGATATGCATCGGCAAAAAGATACTGCCGGCATTCGGTATGCTGTGGAATGCCATGGGAAGCACTATGCAGATAGCGGCGAACAAGGCAGTTATGGTGATCCTCTTAGTTTTTGTCATAATAAAGACCCCTCTTAATATTTTACACCGGATATGACATACATTTCATCGTTATCGATGACCGTATCAACCTGGAAGTATGGTGAAATCAGCGACGCAAGCTCAGAAGCGGGCATCAGCCCAACCGATACATTATGGGCGCTTCCTCTGTGCCGCTGATCGATTTTTTCCCGGCTTTCGGAATGTGCGACGGTCAGTCTGCCGTCCTGATTCAAGGCCTGCGCTAATTTTGAAATAAGCCGGACAGCGTTCTCAAAATGAGGTAAGGCGCTATAGACGACGCAGCGGTCGAATGTACCTAGCTGAAGCTTTTCCGCGTCCCCGACAATCAGCCGGACGCGGGGATCCTGAAACTTCTCTTTAGCACGGTCAATCATACCTGAGGATAGGTCAACACCGGTAACGGCTCTGACATTGCGATCCAAATAAAACGGAAATAAAATTCCTGTACCGCATCCCACGTCCAGTACACTCATGTTGCGCCGAATGTCGGCATAATCCAGAATATTCTCAATTATTTTCGTGTCATGTGTGTGAGATGTATCCCAGTCGGGCGCTAATTCGTTAAAAAATGCCGCTACTTGCTCCGTATACACAATCTTGCCCCCTTTTTCCGCCGGACCGAAACGATCTGACTATGCTGCTAAACAAACATTAACATAGCCAAACTTGCCCCGCAAGCCCCCATGGGGGATGTAAAATGTCTGATACTGTCCTTTAATCTAAGACTCGGACTCCGTCCCCTGTCTTACTTGACATATGACCGAGACAGGAATAAAATATGATTGCTGAATATGAGCATGACCATAAAAAATGAAAATGGGCACATAAGAGAATCGTTTAAAGAGGAGATAGGCATGGATGAATTTTATTCGGAAAAAGCGCTTGAGCATTTTATGTCCCCGAAGAATATGCGCGTGATCGAGACAGCGGATGCGGAAGGGGATTACGGAGACCCGGAATGCGGCGATTACATGATACTTTATCTAAAAGTCGATAATGAGATCATATCGGACATCGGTGTCATGGTGTACGGCTGTCCGGCCTCCATAGCTACCGCAAGTATGGCAAGTGAGTTGGCTAAAGGCAGTAGCATTGAAGATGCCCTGCACATTTCCGAGCAAAATATTATTGATGCCCTGGGCGGTCTGCCCGAACATAAAAAACACTGCTCTCTTCTGGCGGTGAGCGCACTCAGAAATGCCATTGATAACTATAAGAAGAAAAAATAAGAAGAACCATGCCCCTGATAAACAAGCCAATCGAGTGGAATCGGTTGGCATTCTTGCATCTTTATGGTAATATACGATTTATTGAATCTATTTCGACTAAAAGAGAAAGCGGGAATATGAGATGCTATATAAAAAAGCCGCCGCAGAGGACGTCTTGCCCGCCCTCACGTTGGCGCTTCGCGTTCTAACGGAAGAAAAACCTGCTTTTGCGCCCGGAGCAGCAGAGAGATTCAAAACAGATTGCACTGAAAACGAGCGGTATGTGAGCAGTTTAACAACAGGTAAAAATCTGATGCTTGTCGCTCTTGACGAGGGTAAAACGGTCGGGCTCATCAGCGAATGCGGGAACGGACGCATTTCGCAGCTTTATATCGATGGTGCGTACCGCCGCCGGGGTATTGCAACCGCGCTGATGAAACACATGGTTTGCATGTTAAAGCTGCGCGGATTTGATACGCTCATACTGAACGCACCTTCAGCTGCCTTACCGTTCTTTTTGCATTTCGGCTTTACCCCAACGGCAGAGAAACAGGAAAAGAACGGTTTCGTCTACACCCTGATGACATACAAACCGAATGAAATTTGGGATGTGTACGACATCAATCACAACAAAACAGGGCGTTATGCCGAACGCGGCCGGAAGCTGGAACCGGGAGATTATCATCTTATCGTGCATATATGGAAGCACAACGGCAGGGGAGAATGGCTGATTGACAGACGTGCGATGAAAAGAGGTACGAGTATAGACGGCAAATGGGAAACCACCGGCGGCGCCGCTGTGGCGGGCGACGACAGTCTGTCCGCCGCTCTTCGTGAAACGAAAGAGGAGCTCGGCATTGAGCTCGACCCGAAAAAGGGCGTTTTGATTCATAGTGATCTGGCAAAGGGATATGCCGAGCATACAGGGTTTTTGGATGCCTGGGTATTTGAGCATGACTGCCCGATTGAAGACATCCGTTTTCAGGAAAGCGAAACCTGCGATGCGATGTGGGCGACCGCCGAAAAAATCCGGGATATGATGGAAAAAGGAGAATTTCTCAGTCCATGGTTTTATCCGTATTTTGATCAGATGGTAGAAAAATGGGGCGCCGAGACATGAACAATAAAACAATTAATAAAATCATAGAGGAATTCATCTACGCGTACCCTGTCTGCGAGTTTGCCTGCCTGACACCGGGTGAACTTAACTTCTCGGACAAGGTTCGCTATATCTGTGAGCGGGAATGCCCGAATTACGGCAAGTCCTGGGCCTGCCCGCCCGGCATTGAGCCCATCGGTTTGTGCATTGAAAAATGCCTGGCCTTTGACCATGTATTCTTGTTTACCAGCATAGCCGAAGTGTCCGACTGTATGAATTTTGACGCCTGCCTTCAGGCAAGGCGCAGCCATGAACAGATGACGCGCGATATCAAAAAGCGGTTTGAGGAACGTTTCGGCACAGTGCTTGCCCTGTCCACCGGCTGCACGCTTTGTGATAAATGCGCCTACCCCGATAATCCTTGCCGCCATCCGTCAGACCGCCTTTCCACAATTGAAAGCCACGGCATTTTGATCATGGAAACGGCAAGCCGGCTCGGTATAATGCTTGACTGCGGAAACAATATGGTGACTTATCTCAGTTTGATTTTCTTTAACGCTCAACCATAATACAACGCATGAAAAAAGACAGGGGGCGAGGTTTCCTGTCTTTTTGAATGTCACACGTGTGGTTGCACCAATTGTATGGAGAAAATATTCAATCTCCTGAGAAAAGTAAATGATTAATGACAATACAAACTTGCTTTATGTGTGTATAATATTGATATTTGAGGAGGTTGATGACAATAAATTCAAATATTACAACCTCTCATACCGACAAAGGACCAAAAGTGTCATTCCAGGCACAGTGCAGATAACATCAAGGAGACCGAAAGGAAATTGATATGTCTGACGGTATAACTGAGGCCTTATCACTCTATGGGCTTGAAAATGCGAAGATTATACTCTTGCGGCACAATGAAAACCGTACATATCGTATCGATTATGACAAGAAATCGTATTGCCTCCGCCTCAAGAATCCGATTTCCGGATTTGATTTATCTGTCCTTGGCGGAGAACAGGAAGCGCTTTTGAGAAGTGAACTCGACTTTATAAAAATGCTTGGCGAGCAGACAGATATACCCGTGCAATCACCGGTAAAGACATTATCAGGTGATTTGGTCGCACGGCTTTCAGACGGAACCCTGGCAAGCCTTCTTTCCTGGATGGACGGCATTTCATTTGATAAAGATAAACGAACCGAGCAGATGCTCGTTTCTGCCGGAAAAATATTGGCAAAGCTTAGAAGCACCGAAGAAGCTATGTCGAACCCCGATACCTTTACCAGACTGACATATGACCAAAAGCTTGTTGAACGACTTGCGGTGAGAGCCGAACAAGGAAGCGAATACCTTCCGGCAGAAACAATTAAAAGCATTGTTAGCACGCTCAAAGCAATGGCCGGTGTTATGGATGAAATGGACGGAAACGAGACAGCATTTATTGCACATTCTGATCCGGGCCTTGGAAATATGATTTGGGCTAACGGGAGAGTCGGGCTGATTGATTGGTCGCTTTGCGGTTATGCTCATTCCTATATGGATGTAGGCGGCCTGATGGGTGCAACATCGGACAGAGAAGAACAGCGGCTCTTGTTAAAAGGCTGGGAAAGCATACGAGGGAAAGCAAATCGCCGCTTTCTTGACGCATTCTTCTCTCTCACCGTACTGCTTTTTGTCTGCTGTCAGTATACCCGAGCCAAGGAATGGACTGATTGGTTTCCGGTGGCGCTTGACCGCTGGCAGGCAACAGTCTTTGAGCCGTTTTCCTCCGGATATGCCATCCCATGTATTTTGTGAACCTGTTCGCCAACTGAATTAAAGAGCGTTTCATCTCTTCACCATTGGCATTACCTCTCTTTTTATTTCTGTATGACACTCGAAATCCGCGCAAACCGGGTAAAATGCTTTGCTGCCGGAAATTTCCGCGTAAAATTTTGTAAAAGAGAACTTGACCGGGCCTTATCGCATATGCTAGACTAATGATAGTCTCTTTGCACTGCATTTTGCTACAGTACAAACTGAGCAGGCGATGCACCGATTTAACGGTACATGGGGCCGGGCCGCTGAAACAGCGGCAGCAGAGCGCATTGATTGCGCATCTGTGGGACAGTAGTATGTTCCCACAGATGCGCTTTTTTTTATTCGGGAACAAAATGGAAAATGAAGTGCCGTAAGAGGAATCAAACGACGCCGCGAGGCGAAACCGGAGGTTCTTATGAAAAACGGCAATGCACAAAAAGGCCTGACTTCCTTGGAAGCGAGGCGACTGCAGCAGCAATACGGAAAAAATGAAATCATACATCAGAAAAAGAGGAGCTTTATACGAAAGGTTCTGCATATTATCAGCGAACCGATGTTCCTTCTTTTGATTGCGGCTGCTGTAATTTATTTTATCCTCGGCAATCCCGTCGACGGTGCGGTTATGTTGATTTTTGTACTCGGTATCATCGGCATCGATATTGTTCAGGAATGGAAGACGGACAAAACGATGAGCGCGCTGAAGGATTTGACCGCGCCGCATATACATGTCATTCGGGACGGAGAAGAAAAGCTGATCGAATGTATTGATCTGGTACCCGGCGATCTTATGCTGATTCGCGAGGGCATAAAGATTCCGGCAGACGGCTTTGTTATCAGGTGCAGCGATCTGTGCGTTGATGAGTCGTCCTTGACCGGTGAATCCGAAGGCGTCTGGAAGGAATCTTACATAGATGCTAAAATTTCCGACGGTTTTTGGCGGAAGGATTATTGTTGGGCGGGCACGCTTTGCACACAGGGGACCGGAATCGTATGCGTAGAGAAAATCGGGATAGAAACAGAGTACGGAAAAATAGGTGTGAATGTCGCCTCTGCGCCCGATTTGCCGACACCTCTGCAAAAGCAGACCGGAAAACTCGTCAAAACGTGCGCGGGCATCGCAGGTGTCTTGTTTGCGCTGGTCTCTGCGGTAACCTATATAAACATACCCGATCATGCATTTAGCGATCGCCTGATTGAAAGCATTCTGAGCGGCATAACGCTGGCCATGGCGATGATACCGGAGGAATTTCCGGTAATTCTCACCGTGTTTTTATCTATGGGCGCATGGCGGTTGGCGAAGAAGCAATCCCTGATCAAAAAGCTGCCTTCAGTAGAAACGCTGGGCTCCGTGTCCATTTTATGTGTTGACAAGACCGGCACGATAACAATGAATCAAATGACTGTTCAGGAGACATGGGCAGTTAATCATGATGAGCATACGCTTTTTGAAACAATGGGGCTTGCCTGTGAACTGGATGCATACGACCCGATGGAAAAAGCCATGCTCGAATTCTGTAAAAGACGTGGGATGACCGCAGAAGAACTATTTCGTGGAAGGCTGGTCAGCGAATACGCTTTTACCAATGAACTGAAAATGATGGGCCATGTCTGGAAAAAAGACGGCAGGCTTGCGATTGCTGCCAAGGGGTCGCCTGAAAACATTTTGACTATTTGCGACCTGACCGAGACCGACAGGGAACGCACAGACCACAAACGAACGGAAATGGCTAAAAAGGGGTTGCGTGTGATTGCCGTAGCCGGGGCGAAACTCGAACCCGGGGAGGCAGTCCCCGAAAGCATTACCCAATGCCGCCTCAAGCTCTGCGGTCTCATCGGTCTTGCCGATCCGCCCAGGCAGAGCATAAAATCAGATATTGCCGTGTGCAAAAAAGCAGGTATCCGCGTTGTGATGATTACCGGTGACAATGGCGCAACTGCCTTGGCAATCGCCGAAAAAATCGGTATGGAGAATAGCGATGGCACCATCGCCGGCGATAAGCTTGACAAAATGACCGATGAGGAGCTGCGTGAGGCGGTTAAGACCATATCTGTTTTTTCGCGCGTTTTGCCGGAGCATAAGATGCGGATTGTTAAAGCATTCAAGGAAAACGGCGAAATCGTGGCTATGACGGGAGACGGCGTGAATGACGCTCCGGCACTTAAATATGCCGATATCGGCATCGCAATGGGCAAGCGCGGAAGCGAGGTTTCCCGGGAAGCCGCAGATCTTATTTTGCTGGATGACAACTTTACAACCATTGTAGAGACAGTGAAGGACGGCAGAAGGATCTACGACAACATTCGAAAGGCTGTCGGGTATGTTTTTACCATCCATATACCCATTGCGCTCATATCACTGCTTGCACCGGTTCTGGGTATCGCGCCGGATGCGCGGATGCTCCTGCCGCTGCATGTGGTTTTGCTGGAGCTTATCATTGATCCCACCTGCTCTGTTGTGCTGGAACGTCAGCCCGCCGAAAAGGACATTATGGAAAAAAAGCCGCGCGGGCTCAATGAAAAACTTTTGAATAAACGTATAATCATAAAAAGCTTTGTACAAGGGGTCGCTGTTTTTCTGGCTTCATTCGGCGCATACTGTGCAGTATTGGATGGGAACGCCGAAAATGCGCGTATTGCCCGTGCCATGGGTCTTGCCGTTTTGATGTTCGCAAATCTGTTTTTGTGTCAGGTGAACAGCTCCGATCATGATTTTATTTTACTCTCGCTTGCGCGATTGGTAAAAGACCGGGTGATGTGGGCGATCAATCTGGGAACTCTGCTCATGCTGGGTATTATTCTCTACACACCGCTTTCACACTTTTTAAAGCTGGCTCCGCTATCCGCTGTTCAGATGTTTTCAACGTTTTTAATAGCGGCAGTCTCTGTGCTGTGGTTTGAAATCGTTAAGATGGTTTACCGGCGCAAACGAAGAGCGAGGGGTATGCGCACATAATCGGCGACCACAAGTTAGGCGAAATAAAGCTCTTGCTCGCCTGACTTGTGGTCACAAGCTAAAAAGCGTTAAGTAAAGGCAGACAAAAAAGTGTTACATATTTCTCGTAACAAATTAGTAAAAAATGTCTTGCATATATTGGTCGTTTGATATACAATGAGAAAAACTTT
>JAAYJC010000232.1 GCA_012523085.1 Clostridiales bacterium | reverse complement strand
CCGTGGACGCCGTAGGCGCCAAATAACCCCAATCGTTGGTGTCAATTCCCATATAGGCGTCGATCCAATCGAACGTGCCTTGGGCAGTCGCCGGCGCCTCGGGGGACAAATATCCCCAGCCCTTGGCATCCAGCTCGGCCTGCCAGTTGTCATCGACCCAGTCAAAGACGGATTGGACAGTGTCCTCGGCGGGGTCGAGATTGGACCAGCTCTCGGAGCTGAACGCCGGCCAGTTGGCGTCGATCCAGTCCAGGGCGACCTGCGCCGTGAACGGCAGGGAGACCGCGATGTTCACCATGTTGGTGTCGGCTTCGACCTGGTGCGCCGGCATCCGCGTCTGCGCGAAAGCGGGGAGCGCCAGAAGCAGGGCGGCGATAAATACAATGGGTTTAGGCATTCGGGGCCTCCGGGATGGACGGGCTTCTATCTTTGATAGGAGCAGAGCATAATTGATTCGGGATGTCAAGGTGGAAAATTGGCGATTGTTTCCGGGAGACATATTTTCTGGACAGCGTATTAGAAAGGGGCAACAGGGTACCCCGGTACCCATGTTCACTGCGAAAGAAAAACCTCTGCAACAACTTGAGCAAGAATCCTTTTTTCCAAAAATAAAACTTTCACCTGACCACCCGACGCCTTGGAACAAAGCGATTACGAGAACCTTGCACGAATTGGTTGCTATGTTGCAACCATAGCAGTCAATCAACAACCCAACGGAGAACCCCCATGAACGATACCCCCCTGTCCATCCTGATCTGGAAAGCCGGCACGAATCCCGCGACCGAGACGCGCCCCGCGCGCGCCTGGATCAGCGGCCGCCTCAACCTCGCGGCCGCGCTCGCGATCGCACCCCTGCGCTCCGAGTCCACGCACATCGAAGACAGCATCTTCGACGTCGTGCTGGCCGACGGCACCCTGCCGAAGCCCGGCAAGACCAATGCCTCCGCCAAGATCATCGACATCTATCCCGGGCAGGCTTATCACCCGGCCAAGACGGATGCCGACGGAAACGCGCTGCTGCGCGAAGACGGCACGGTCATCCGCGAGCCGCACCAGGTCATCCGGCTCACGCTGGTGATCGAACAGCCCGCGACCGCCGCCGCCGCGCAGGCGTAGCCGCCCGTGCGACCCCAGCCTCCCGCCTTCCCCGGCGCGGAGGCTGGCGCTTTTCCCCCGAGCCCGTAGAGAGCCCGGGTACCTTGAAACATTGAATCCCCGAACCCCCGAGGCCACGAATGTACGACGACATGAGCTACAAAGAATATCTGTATCTCACCGGCATGAGCCGCTGAACCCAACGGCTCCCCGAACCGGGGGAGCTCCTTGAATCCCCGCATCCCGGGTTCATGGAGTCTTTGTTGCATGGGATGCAAAGGAGACAGAGATGACTTACTATGTTTTGCCAGACGGCACGATCACCACGGACAAGGACATCGCGATCGACTATCGCGACAATCCGTAGTCCGACCCCCCGAATCCACGTGACCTTGTGTCCTAGGTTCGGGGATACCCATTTCCCCGGCCTCATAGCAGGTCGGGGTTCCTCTTTCCGCGAACCCCTCGACTCCGGGGTTCGGTGGACCCAGGTCATCCGGGCAGGATGGCCGCTTTGTGCCGGGGACACAGGGCATGAACGGGCTCCTTGAATCGGCGGATTCAAGGGCTGGGTGCTCCCAAGGACGTATGGGCCTTGGGGGCACCCTGAGCCAGATCAAACCAGCAGACTTTATTGTGAACGAAATCACATTTATTGTGAAAAAATCACATTTGTTGTTACGAATTCACAATAGATTGACATCTTTGGACATTGAGTGACATCCTTGGACAGGGATTGTCATTTGAGGACAGAGCTTGTCATTTGTGTATTTTTGCATTTTATGGACAGTGCCCACGGGCACGACCCTAAACCAAAATACACATTGAAACCATTATTTTAGTCGTAAGTAGTTGGTAATCAATAAAAATATTAAATTATATTATTATTATTACTTTTACTTACTTCATATCCATTATAATTTCGTCATGAACAACAGGGGGGCTGTTGCGCATGACGAAATTATAACGGCGTCGGCAAAAAGTTTTCTTTTCTAAAGCGAGATTTTCCTATCAAAATGTTTGATGACTCAAACATTCAGGGGCTCCCGCCCCCGAATCCCTGTCTCCCGAACTGCCTGAAACAAGGAGTCAACGGGAGTAACTCTCCGGGGCAACCCCGGAGACCCTAACACCGCGCAACACGGTGCCCTTCCTCTGCTCCCCCGCCCGGGGACAGAGGACCTTTTGTCCACGCATGCCTTTGTATATCTGTAGCAGGGGAGCGGGCACAGACTCCCGCTCGGCGCCACCTTTTACCCCCAGATCTCGTTGTGCGCTTCGGCCATAGCGTCGGCGAGACGGTTGAATCCCCGCATCCCGGCGGCCTTGATGGCTTCAATGGACCGAACCCGGGCTTCTCTTTTCTCCATGGCCAACTGGGCAGCACGGCGGATGCCTGCCGCGACCCGGCTCTGGCGCCGGGCGAACTCCGCCTCCCGCGCGGCCCTGTCCTCGGCCCTGCGCACTTTAGCCGCCTTGAGGATCTCATCCTTGTGGCGCTCATAATACCTGGCCTGCGCAGCCCGATTGATCTCGCGCCGGCGTTCCTTCTGCTCCGGAGTCAAAACCTTCTTGCGCTCCCGCCACCAGCGCTGCTCTTTGATTTTGTCCTTGTTCCGCTTGCGATAAAACCACGCGTCGGCCTTGTTGCGATCAAGCACATGCTGTGGAGTCCGCCCTCTATCGGCCCAACGCTCCCGCGCCTTGGCGGCCAACTTGTCCTTGTTAGCCGCCCTGTACGCCTTCATATATTCTTTTCTGTCCGTCGCAGCGGTCATATCGACCCTCCCCCGGTCTGCGCCCGCCGCCGGCGCCACTTTCGATTGGCCTCCCGGTTGGCTTCCCTGCGAGCATCCAGCTCCTCGTCCGTCAACCTTTCCATGAGCGCCTTGTAATAATCCTTCCGCTTGAGCCGGATGGCCTCCGCGTTGCGGTAGTAGTAACCCCGGTTGGCCTTGCGCTGCCTCGTTATTTGTTCTTCGGTTTTCATGTCTGCAATGTAACATAAGAATGAAAGGAATCAATATGAATATCATCCACCTTCCCCGCCCCCGCACAACCCCCGAGCACCGACTCGTTCGCGCCCTGCTGAAAGCTCATCAGCCTGACTGGCTGGAGCTCCTCGGCCGCAAGGCCGCGGAGGTGCTGTCCCTCCGGCCGAAAATCAGCCCGCTCCCCGAAGAGCCGAAGCATCCGACCCTGGTCGGGACCAAAGAATGGCTGGATCGCGTCCATGCCTTGGGGACCGACATCCCCACGTGCAAGGACAGATTCGAGCTGGCTCTGCCCGAAGCCGGGCCGACGAAATGTATGCGCACCGGTCTGATTTTGAAAACGGGCCGCTGCGCAGCCTGCAACTGCAAATAAGGAGCAACCATGAACGCAGACCTGTCTGTCCTGACCGAGCGGCTCGAGTCGCTCGCTGCCGAGCCAACCTGGCAGCGCGACTGGAAGATGCACCTGATGAGCCTGCAACTAGTCGGGTTGATCCGGCCGACCTGCTGCGCGCAAACGCGGCTGTTCCTGGCGATGGTGATCGCCGCAATCGCGCACCCGGAAGAGTGCGTGAAACCCTGGGACGTCATGGCTGCGGAATTGTTCGCAAAGGAAGTCGAGATGCATATCGAGCACCTCGACATCCCGGAATTCGAGGCTACCGATGCTGCCCTGCAGCATTGGAACAAACATCTGCACGAAATG
>JAAYJC010000195.1 GCA_012523085.1 Clostridiales bacterium | reverse complement strand
GGCGCCTTATGTCTTGAAATAGTAAAGCGAACATGGTATATTTTAGGCAAACATGTTCAATCTCAACAGATGGAGGTATACCCGATTATGGATTTAAAACCTCATATCCGGACCGTTCCCGACTGGCCGATTCCCGGTGTCAATTTTATCGACATCACCACATTGCTGCAAGACGCAGCCTTGTTTAAATATGTGGTCGATGAAATGACCAAGCCGTTTGAATACAGTAAAATCGATAAAGTCGTAGGAATCGACGCGAGAGGCTTTCTTTTGGCAACCCCGATTGCATACAGCATAGGCTGCGGTGTAAGCATTGTCAGAAAAGAGGGGAAATTGCCGTATAAAACGATAAAAGAGAGTTATCAGAAGGAATATGGCCTGGATGTTTTGACCATGCATGAAGATACCATAAAAAAGGGTGAGAAAATCCTTATTGTGGACGACCTGCTGGCTACGGGCGGTACAGTTGAGGCCACGATTAAAATGATAGAAAGACTGGGCGGCGAAATCATCGGCGGAAGCTTTCTTATAAACCTTAAGTTTTTGGGCGGAAGCAAAAAACTATCCGATTATCGTTTGAAATGGCTGGTGGAATATGATGAAGAATAAAATCGGCATTATCGGTGGAAGCGGTATGGATGATCCGAAGATCCTGAAAAACCCGGAACAAATAGAATTGGAAACACCGTATGGAAAAACATCAGATAAATTGATGTGCGGAAAGATCGGCAGCACTGAGGTGGTGGTGCTGGCAAGGCATGCAAAAGGGCACAGCATTTCCCCGACAAAAGTTCCCTATCTGTCCAACATTTGGGCACTAAGGGAAATCGGCTGTACGCGAATTTACGCAACGACTGCCTGCGGATCTCTGAGAGAAGAAATGAAGCCGGGCGACCTTGTATTTCTCGATCAGTTTATTGACTTCACGAAACGAAGAAAGCTGACATATTTTGAAGATGAGGTCGTACACACCTCGATGCCGGAGCCGTTTGACGCCGGAATGCGCCGGAAATTGATTGCAGCGGCAGGGGAGCTTGGCTATATTTTTCATGAAAAGGGAACGATGGTCACCATAGAGGGTCCGAGGTTCTCGACAAAAGCGGAATCGAACATGTTTCGGCTGCTGGGAGCAGACCTTGTCAATATGTCTACGGTACCCGAGGTTTGCCTTTCAAATGAACTGAACATACCCTACCAGTCCATAGCCATGGTTACAGATTATGACTGCTGGAAAGAAGGCGAGGAAGCGGTAACACATGACATGGTCATGAATCGGATGACGATAAGCGCGGAGAAGGTCATAAATCTACTGATAAAAGTTGTGCAATAATAATCAGTGCCGGATGCAGTCATCCGGCACTGATTATTTTAAGCCTTATATGAAGTTCTGAATTTACAGGTTATGCTCTTTTCCACTTTATGCCCTGATGGGTGTCTTCCAAAATAATGCCCATTTCTTTAAGCTGATCTCTGATGCGGTCCGCTTCTGCGTAGTTTCTTTCTGCTCTTGCCTGCTGACGAGCTTCTATCAGCGTTTCCACCTCAGCTGCAAGATCCTCGCTGTTCTCGCGTGAATACAGCAAACCGAGAATATTCGTCAAATCCCGCAAGCGTGCGCGGCATAGTGCCGCAAATTCAGACGATGGGTTTTTCTCGGGCGAACAACCGGAATTGATAGCTCTGACAAGCTCGAAAATGACAGAAACTGCGTCTGCGGTGTTCAGATCGTCGTCCATGGCCTGCTCAAAACGCTCTTTATATGCGCTAAGAGACAAAAGAAATTCTGATTCCTCTTCAGTAATCTTTTCGGACAGCGCGTTATTGCTCAAAAACGCCAGATGCTCATCTGTTGTATACAGCCTTTGAAGCGCCGCTTTTGCTTGAAGCAACGACTCTTCGGAATAATTTAATGGGCTCCTGTAATGCGCAGAGAGCATAAACATCCGGATCGTTTCATATCCGTAGCTTTTTGCCGCTTCACGCACGGTGAAAAAATTGTTAAGGGATTTCGACATTTTTTTATTGTCGATGCTGAGGAACCCGTTATGCATCCAATAGTTAACAAAGCGGCAGCCATTCGCGGCCTCTGATTGTGCGATTTCATTTTCATGATGCGGGAAGATAAGGTCCTGACCTCCGCAGTGAATGTCAATTGTCGTACCCAAATGCCTTACCGACATAGCGGAACACTCAATATGCCAGCCCGGCCGTCCGTCGCCCCAGGGAGAAGGCCAGTAGGGTTCACCCGGTTTTGCGGCTTTCCAGAGTGCGAAATCCATCGCTGCTTCCTTATTGTCGTTAATATCAACTCTGGCGCCGGATTCCAGATCCTCAAGCGGCTGACGCGAGAGCTTGCCATATTCTTTGAATTTGTCCGTACGAAAATACACGTCTCCGCCGGCTTCATAGGCAAAGCCATTGTCGATGAGCTTTTGCACAAGTGCAATGATATCGGGGATGCTCTCGGTAGCCTTGGGGTGCACGGTTGCGGGCAAAACGCCAAGTCCTTCGGCATCGATAAAATACTCGGTGGTATATTTAACGGCAACCTCGGAAGATGAAATACCTTCTTCATTTGCGCGTTTAATGATCTTATCATCAATATCGGTAAAGTTCTGAACAAAATGAACATCAAAGCCTTTGTGCTCCAAATAACGGCGAAGAACATCGAAAACGATTAAAGGCCTTGCATTTCCTACGTGGATATAGTTGTATACGGTGGGACCGCAGGCATACATGCGGACTTTCCCTTCTTCGATCGGTTGAAATTCTTCTTTTTTCCTTGTCAGGGAATTAAATATTTTCACGAAGTCTCTGCCTCCAGATGTGAATTAATATTGTCTGATAACGGTTGTGACCTTGCCCAGAATCTGAGCATCCCGGCCATCAATATCATCGTAATCGTCGTTCTCGGCAAGCAGCCATACCTGATCCTCATGACAGCTGAGTCTTTTACAGGTAGCCTCGTCATTAATCAGCGCAATGATAATTTCTCCGTTTCCTGCGGAGGACTGTTTTCGCACCACAACAAGATCACCGTCCAGAATACCGGCATTAATCATAGAGGAACCGCGTATCCGGAGCGCAAAATAGCTGCCGGATTCGCCGACATAATAATCCAGGTAGCCGATGGCATCCTCTACCGCAAGGATTGGCTGTCCAGCCGCCACTGTGCCCAAAATCGGTATCCCTTCCGACTGTGTCGTCTGATGTGTCAGCGTAATCGCTCTGGTTTTTCCGGAGCTGCGGCGGATGTATCCGAGTTTTTCGAGCGTGTTCAAGTGGCTATGTACTGTAGAAGGGGATTTCAAACCAACTTTTTCACATATTTCCCTGACAGAAGGCGGATAATTCCGATCCGCTATATTGCTTTTTATACAGTTCAGTACTGCCTGCTGCATTGCGGTTAAAGGCTTCATAAAGCATCGGCCTCCATATCTAAATAATTATGTAAACTCATGAAAATGAATAAAATAAAGTTCCGATTGAAGAAATAACAACATATATCACTTTCTTATTATTATACACGTCGAATGAGATACTGTAAACCGTATACCTGATAAAACATAGAAAAATTCATCGCTTTATGTTTTAACAACATATCCCGGCTATATATTCCACCGAAAATCGGCGAAAAGGTAAAAGGCGTATTATTTTAAAAAAGGTGTTGACACATCAGGGGGATTGATGCTATATTATCAAAGCGTCATGCGGGGCAGACACTTTGCG
>JAAYJC010000194.1 GCA_012523085.1 Clostridiales bacterium | reverse complement strand
GTTTTGTCTACAACTGAATTATACCAAATCAGGCTGATCGCTTCTATATATTTATAGTGATAATTTGGGTTTGCCGTGCCCGTTATCCCTTGCGAACACTATGTTTGTGGTGTTTTGCTCACGGCTATTCCATAAATCAAAGGAAGCGGTGATCGGATGATCCGCCCGTCTTTGGGATCAATGATGAAACCGCCGTTGTATACGATAATCGGCAGCGTTAAATTCAGATTGCCTACCGCCGATAACGCAATTGTTATTGACCGCGCGGTGGCCACCGTGAACAAAATTCCTTCGTCCAGCAATGTATTGATCGTGTTTACACTGTAATCCGATAGTTTGCCTGCGCTGTTCAGCAGCGTTCCGTCAAGGTCTGAAACATACAAAGTCTTAATGCAGCTTATCTTCCGTACATTCAATACAGGCCTTTACAAACCGGTGCGCGACGCTATTTTCCGCAAACGGTTCGGCGCGTTATTAAGTCCGATTCGGCTGAGCCGTATGGATATCGGGGTAATTCCCTGTCTCTTGTCATCACATTTGATTCGGCGGACGAGGTCAAAGCGGCGTACAACCTGATGTCCGGGGGCATTGATCTGATTTCCCCAATGACAAGCACATCTTATAGCGCCTGCTTTGTTTCCTTTATCGACCGGTTCGGGATGCGCTGGGAACTGATGGCGGAGCAAACAGAGCGGTAAAAAGCATTTCTGCTTAAAAAGCATTCTTGCGAATATAAGGGGGACGGCAGTCTTCGGGATATGAGTTCAACCTGAAACATAACAAAAACGATACGGAGACGCCGGACGCATATTATGCATGTCCGGTGCCTCCGTTTTCTATACCATGAATTTAATGCTATTTTCAGATTTCTTTAATCGCATTTATATTATGCCGTAGTATTATCCTTACTGTTGAATAATAAGCCTGGGGCTCCGCTACTCACATCTCGCGTCTGCCCTCAAGGGCTCTGAACAATGTCGCTTCATCGGCAAATTCCAGATTGCTTCCGACCGGGATTCCGTATGCAATGCGCGTGACTTTGACGCCGAGCGGCTTAATCAGCCTTGATATATACATGGCGGTCGCCTCGCCCTCCGTGTCGGGGTTCGTTGCCATGATCACCTCACGGACCTCTCCGCCGTTCACCCGTTTTAACAGCTCCTTGATTGCGATATCATCGGGTCCGACATGATTCATCGGAGAGATGACACCGTGCAGAACATGGTAGTGCCCATTATACTCCCTTGAGCGTTCCATCGCAGCGACATCCTTCGGATCGGAGACGACGCAGATGACCGAAACGTCTCTTTTGCTGCCGGAACATATCGGACAAACTGCCCTGTCGGTCAGGTTTTGGCAAACAGAGCAGCGATGCACCTGCTTCTTTGCCTGAATGATCGCATCTGCGAAAGCCTTCGCCTCATTGTCGGACAGGCGAAGGATGTAAAATGCCATTCGCTGCGCCGACTTTCCGCCCACGCCGGGAAGCGAGGCAAATTGTTCAACCAGTTTTTCCAATGCGGACGGGAAATTACTCATATCTTCAATCACGCTTCGCCTAAAGCCAAGCACAACTCCTTTTCTGAAATTAAACCGCTACGATAACGTGCGTTAACAACCTCTGATCTGACGAATTCTTTCCTTTCGGTCTTTCGATTTGAAAATGTCGCTGCCCGCCACCAGTACGTTCGCGCCGGCGTTTACGCAAAGCTTCGCCGTACCGGGGTTTATCCCTCCGTCAACCTGAAGTTCGATCGCAGGGTTTGCTTTGTCGATGGCTTCACGGACCAGGCTGATTTTCGGCAGCATTTCCTTCATGAAAGCCTGTCCGCCGAATCCCGGTTCCACAGTCATAATCAAAACCAGATCCACAAGAGAAAGATAGGGCAAAACCGACTCTCCCGGCGTTTTCGGTTTGATGGTAATGGCCGGCTTCTTCCCCAGGTCTCTGATCAGGGTCAGCGCGCGCATCGTTTCCTTCATATGGTCGGCTTCAATATGGATATTTACGATATCTGCGCCCGCATCCGCAAAAAGGCTCACATATCTGACCGGTCTGACGATCATCAGGTGCACATCCAAAGGCATTTTTGTAAACCTTCGAACCGATTTCAGTACCGGAATACCGACAGATATATTCGGAACGAATATTCCGTCCATTACGTCAAAATGGATATAATCCGCACCGCCGTCTTCAACATTTTTTATTTCCTCTCCAAGCCTAATAAAATCAGCCGAAAGTATCGATGGTGCTATTTTTATCATCACTAACTCCTTATTTCACGTTTTTGCATCAATGGTACCCGGTAACCCGAATAGGCGCGGCGGCATAATATTTTCTAGGCGAGGTGATCACCGCTCCGCCTTTCATATAGGGGCCGTCAGAGCCCTGCGCCCGGGCGGCCCCATTGAGCGTAAAGTATTTTTTCTTTACATGTCCCGAGCCCCGGGAGCGCTCATGTCCGTCGGATGCGGATGACCAGGGGTTTAGCCCGTTCATCCGCGTCCGTGCGAATACGATAATCCAACCATTATGACTAAGACTCACTTGAATTCTATCATATCGCACTGCCGTTGCTTGTCAAGGCATAACCGGAAATTCTTTATTTTCTTGACAGGGACAGGCATTGGGCATAAAATATATAAGAAAGCGTTGCTTTTACCGTTTAACCGGATATTTCAGAGATAAATTATCCGTATATCAGTATATCACACTAAGGAGAATGGCTGTGCGGGAAATAAGAAAAAAATCCGTAGTGCCGGTTTATGCCGTTGCGGCGGCATGGCTGATTTATGCACTATTTTTCCCATTGTATTTGCTATGGCATTTTATCCTGCTGATTATAATCGTTATATTCGTCTATCTATTGTTCTCAAAGCTCTTTCCGGGTAAGCTTATTAAAGTAAAAGAACCCGAAAAAGAAACCAGTACAGGCAATCCGGAGCTTGATGCGATCATTAAGGATGGCAAAACAGCCATAAAGGAAATGGGCCGGTTATATGCGTCGATTCCCGAAACCTCGGTCAAAAGCAAAATCATGGAGATTATGAACATTTCCGAAAAGATCATCAAAAACGCCGAATCTGATCGGCGGGATATCCCGATGACAAGGAAATTTCTAAACTATTATCTGCCGACGACCATCAAGCTGCTTCACGCCTATGATCGCATGTATGCTCAGGGCATAGGCGGCGATAATATAAGCGGTACCATGGTCAGGATAGAAGATATGCTCGATACGATCGCGAAAGCGTATAAAAAGCAGCTTGACGCCCTGTTTGCCCATGAGGCGCTGGATATTGAAACCGACATCCAGGTCATGGACGGCATGCTCAGGCGCGAAGGACTCAAGGACAAGGAATTTTAGCAATACCCGGTTTAAATATCATCAGCAACATCCGGTTTTCGCCGCTTTTATATGCGGAAGGACTTTACCTGAGAAAGGAATGTGTCCCTATGCCAGATTTAAACTATGAATACACCCCGAACCTGACCCTGTCGCCGGAAAATGCGCCCGAAGTCCCGGTCACGCAGAAAACCGAGCTTACCGTTTCGTCCGAAACCAAGGAGACAGCGCCTCTTCCCGAGCTGACGATGGATTCCCTTTCGGAGGACGAGCGCCTTGCGATACGGGAGTTTGCGAAAAAAATCGACATTACCGACACCAATATGGTCATGCAGTACGGCTCATCAGCCCAGAAAAACATATCCGACTTTTCCGGCGCCGCGCTTGAAAACGTACGCACAAAAGACATGGGTCAGGTCGGTTCAATGCTCGGCAATCTTGTCGTTCAACTCAAAGGCCTGGATTTCGATGTCGAAGAAAAAAAGGGTATTCTCGGGCTTTTTAAACGTGCGACAAACAAAATCGAAACTCTGAAGATCCAGTATGACAAAGCCGAAACCAATGTGGACAAGATCACCCAATCTCTTGAGGGTCATCAGCTGGTTCTGCTCAAGGATATGGCTATGCTCGACAAGATGTATGACCTCAATCTCGCCTATTTCAAAGAGCTATCCATGTATATTTTGGCCGGTAAGGAGAAACTCAGGGAAATAACTGAGAAGGAACTTCCGGTTTTAAAGGAAAAAGCGCAGAAATCCGGTCTTCCGGAGGATGCTCAGGCAGCCAGCGACTTCGCTAATATGATCAACCGATTTGATAAAAAGATCCACGATCTCGAGCTTACCCGCATCATTTCGATTCAAATGGCCCCCCAGATTCGGCTGATCCAAAACAACGATGCGATGATGGTTGAGAAAATCCAAACCTCAATCGTCAATACGATACCCCTCTGGAAAAGCCAGATGGTGCTCGCACTCGGAATCGCACATTCCCAGCAGGCCATGGAGGCGCAGCGGGAGGTCACCGATCTGACAAACGATCTGTTGAAAAAGAATGCTGAAATGCTCAAATCGGGAAGTATCGAGGTCGCACGTGAATCCGAACGCGGCATTGTTGATCTGGAAACGTTGAAATTTACCAACCAAAACCTGATAGAAACACTGGAAGAAGTCCGAACGATCCAGTCGGAAGGTTATCAAAAACGCCGCGAAGCCGAAGCAGAGTTGGGCCGCATTGAAGGTGAGCTGAAGAAAAAGCTTCTTGAACTGAAGGATTGATTTTTGTGAGCAAAAGTTTATTTAAAGTCAGAAGAAATGCGATTTTAATTACCATTTTGATCATTGTCCTGTCAACGCTGTTCGGCGTTAACAGGAGCCTTGGCGGACGGATCATGGAAGTATCCGATCTGTTCAACGAAGGCGTGAAATCCGGCGGATACGTGCTCAAAAGTATACGCAGTCAATTGATTGTTCGCGCGGAAACCGCTTTGGACATGATTACAGTAGGATCAAACTACAATAGTGCCGGAGATCAGACGTCTGCATTGCGGACCGCCCGGAACAAGCTTTTGGACCTTCTGGATGGAGAAACCTCTCCGCGGGCACTCTACGCGGCCAACAAGGAGCTTGACAATGCGTTTTCCGCCCTTTATCTCAAGCTTTCCGCATTAACGTTGACCGATTCGGACGCAGAAATCATCGATGAGAATTTTTCGCGTATGAACAATGCCGCCATGGTCATTGATAAAAGCGAATACAATTCGGCAGTACGAGACTTTCATAGAAATGTTCTCAGTGTTTTTCCGACCAATCTGCTGATCAAGATCTGCCCGGTTGACGAACCGGAATTGTTTGAATAAGCTGCGCCATCGCGCGGGGAGAGGGATATCTGATGAAAAAACCGGTATCTGTCACGGCGTTCGCTGCCTTTTTGATTCTCTTTATGTCCTTGCTTTTGTCTCCCGCCTGCGCTTTTGTATCCCAGAGCGAGGCGTTCTATGTGGCCGATTACGCCAATGTCATTGACAGCGACACCGAAGACAGGATCATTCAGGAAAACATCAACCTTCAAGCACAGACAGGCGGACAGATTGTTATTGTCTCCGTCGAGTATCTCGATGGTTATTATGCAGATGAATACGCACTGCAGCTGATGAACGATTGGGGCGTCGGGGATAGAGAAAAGCAAAACGGTATGCTGCTCTTGCTGGCCGTTCAGGAAAATAAAGCATGGCTGATGCAGGGGTACGGCATCAAAAATGATTTTGACTCAGATGCCATCAACAAAATGCTGGACAGGTATTTCTTTCCTGAGTTTGATAAAGGGAATTATGACAAAGCAGTTGATACGGTCTTTTCAAAAATGATCGGCTGGTATGAAGATTATTACGCCATTGATGTTACCGGCAGCAGTACCGGCGGCTATATCGGTGGTGATGAATATCAGTCCGGTTATTCCTCTTCGCATTCCTTTTATACCGGCTCGGGCAGCATCTTCCCCGCCTTTTTTATTATCCCCGTGGTTGTGATCGTTTTAGTCCTTATTGTGATCGGGAATATCGGGCGCTTCGCTTTCAGGCGCGGACCGCGATTCTTCACGGGATATCGCAGCCCGTTTAACTTCTTTTTCTATAACAGCTTCCGACCAAGACCCCCCTTCAACAGACCGCCGCCCGGCGGATTCAGAGGCGGCCCCGGAAGCGGGTTCGGCGGATTTGGGGGCTTTAAAGGCGGAGGAGGCTTCGGTTCAGGCAGAGGAGGCGGTCGCGGCGGAGGGGGCGGAGGCTTCAGCGGCGGAGGCGGACGCGGTTCCGGTGGCGGAGGCGGACGTCGGTAACATCTAAAATCACGCAAATTCCTGCCTTCACCGCAAAGGATTGAGTTTTCTGTTTTCTGTCGCGTGAATCCTTACAAGTCATCGGTTCAGCAAAAAGCGCACAGCGGTGCTAAAATGCATAGTTATTGGATATTCGATAATTATGCATTTTTTATGTATATTTATTCATCGTTCAAAGGTAGTAACCTCATGTTCGCTCTTGCTGCAGCCATCCTTAAGCTTAATTTGTCATGCATTTGCATTACATGTTCTTATTGCGTTTGTTTTTGTGCAAATTCACTATTGCATATTTATTCATCCAGGTGTAATATATGCTCAATTCACCACGAGTCAGCCGGGCGTGTTCACGCACAGGCTTTCCTGTTGAAGAACAAACTGTAACGGCTATTCAACATGAACACATAATAAACATGCAACAGGAGTTAAACGGATGGATCAGGTTAAAAAATGTGTCCTCGCCTATTCGGGTGGGCTGGACACGTCGATCATTATTCCTTGGCTGAAAGAAAACTACGGTTGTGAAGTCATCGCCGTTGCAGCAGACGTCGGTCAGGGCTCAGAACTGGATGGCCTTGAAGAGAAGGCGCTGAAGACCGGCGCATCAAAGCTATATGTCGAGGACATTACGGACGAATTCATTGATGAGTACGTTATTCCGACCATGAAGGCCGGTGCAAAGTACGAAGGATATCTGCTTGGTACATCGTTTGCCAGACCGGTCATTGCAAAACGCATCGCCGAGATAGCATTAAAGGAAGGTGCAGATGCGGTTGCGCACGGATGCACGGGGAAAGGTAACGACCAGGTTCGTTTTGAACTTACCATCAAAGCTTTTGCACCACATATCAAAATCATCGCACCTTGGAGAATGTGGGATATAAAAAGCCGCGAGGAAGAAATTGAATATGCGGAAAAGAGGAATATCCCGCTAAAAATTAACCGCGAAACAAACTACTCGAAGGATAAAAACTTATGGCATTTAAGCCATGAGGGGCTGGATCTTGAAGATCCCGGCAACGAACCGAAATATGCAAAACCGGGTTTTCTGGAAATGTGTATATCGCCCGAGCAGGCGCCGGACTCACCTTCCTATGTCGAAATCGACTTTAACAAAGGCATACCTACGGCACTGAACGGCAAACAAATAAAAACTTCCGATATTATCAGAAACTTGAATGAAATTGGCGGGAAAAACGGTATAGGGCTTCTGGACATCGTTGAAAGCCGGCTTGTGGGGATGAAATCCCGGGGCGTTTACGAAACTCCCGGCGGTACGATCCTCTATCACGCACATGAAGTGCTCGAATCAATTACCCTTGATCGCAATACGGCACACATCAAGTCCATGCTGTCCATCAGATTCGCGGAGCTTGTTTACGACGGCCTGTGGTTTACGACTCTTCGGGAGTCCCTTTCAGCTTTCGTCGACAAGACACAGGAAAAGGTCACCGGCAAAGTAAGGCTTAAGCTGTATAAAGGAAATGTCATAAACGCCGGCGTTTGGTCAGACTATTCACTTTACAGCATGAACATGGCAACATTTAGCGAAAGTGATTATAATCAATCTGATGCTGAAGGCTTTATCAATCTTTTTGGTCTTCCTGTAAAGGTATCAGCTTTACGTGATAAAGGCTTGCTGAATTGATTTTCCGTATAAAAATCCGTACGCATCCGATTGTACGTCCGGGGAAAGGAACAAGACATGAAGCTTTGGTCCGGACGTTTTGATAAAAACACCGACGCGCTGACCGATACGCTGAACTCATCGATAGCCTTTGATTCAAGAATGTACAGAGAAGATATTTTAGGCAGTATTGCCCACGCAAGGATGCTCGGATCAACCGGTATCATCGACATTGAAGAATCCGATAAGATCATCGCCGGACTAAATGAGATCCTGTCGGATATTGAAGCGGGCGTCATCGATTTCTCGGTTGAATGCGAAGACATTCATATGAATATTGAAACGCTTCTGACCGAGCGGATCGGAGAACCCGGTAAGCGACTGCATACCGCAAGGAGCAGAAACGATCAGGTGGCGTTGGATATCCGGCTGTATCTGAAAAAAGAAATAGGTGCTATTCAATCGATGCTGGCAGCGCTTATGGCAGTGCTGTGCAGACAGGCAAGGGCGAACATAGGGACCGTCATGCCCGCATATACGCATCTGCAAAGAGCACAGCCGACTACCTTCGCACACTATATGATGGCATATGCAAACATGCTCAGGCGAGACTGCACAAGACTTGAAGACTGCCTTGCACGAATGGATGAATGCCCCCTTGGCAGTGGTGCTCTTACCACGACGACCTACCCCATCGACCGATGGCAGACGGCCGGGGATCTGGGGTTTTCCCGTATAACCGAAAACAGCCTGGACGCCGTGTCCGACAGGGACTTTATCATTGAGCTTCTTGGCTGCCTGTCGATTTTGATGATGCATCTGTCCAGGTTTTCCGAGGAAATCATTCTATGGTCCTCCTGGGAATTTAAGTTCATAGAGCTTGACGACAAGCATTCCACAGGTTCTTCGATCATGCCGCAGAAAAAGAATCCGGACATCGCCGAACTTACGCGCGGGAAAACAGGGCGGGTCTACGGTTCGCTTGTTGCGCTACTGACTGTGATGAAGGCCCTGCCGCTCGCCTACAACAAGGATATGCAGGAAGACAAGGAAGCGTTGTTCGACGCTTTGGATACGGTAAAAACATGCCTGCCCGTTTTCACGGCAATGCTTGATGAAATGAAGCTTCTACCCGAAAACATGCGCAGGGCTGCTGCCGCCGGGTTCATCAACGCGACAGACTGCGCGGACTATCTTGTCAAAAAAGGTCTCCCCTTTCGAGACGCTTATACCGTTGTTGGAAAACTTGTCAATTACTGCCTGAAAAGCGGCAATACGCTGGAAACGCTGACGCCGAAGGAATATTCAGCCGGCTCCCCGCTTTTTAGTGATGATATTTACGATGCGATTAACCTGGAAAAGTGTATAGATGCGAGGAGTTGTGAAGGCGGTCCATCCAGACTGTCCGTGACAAGGCAGATAACCTCCATCGAGGGATTTATTAAATCCTACTTGCCTGATTTTCAGAAAGGAGGCCAAGATCCCGGCTAAAGGTAATAGCCGATGCTTGTAACATGAACAGAAGATATAAAGTATTTATTGACGGCCGGGAAGGTACAACCGGTCTTCAGATTTACACAAGAATCCGCAACCACCCGTCAATTGAGCTTGTTGATATCATTGAGGAAAAACGCAAAGATCCAGACGAGCGCCGACGACTGATGGATCTTTGTGACCTTGTCATATTGTGCCTGCCCGACGCTGCTGCCCGGGAGGCCGCGGTACTGCCCAAAAGCCCGGATGTGCGCATCATCGACGCCTCCTCCGCACACAGGACCGAACCCGGCTGGGTATATGGCTTTCCAGAGCTTGGCGAAGATCAAAGGAGCGCCATTGCTTCTGCTAAAAGGGTTACCAACCCGGGCTGTCACGCAAGCGGAATCATTGCTCTGCTGCGCCCGCTCGTCATTAAGGGACTTTTACCTTCCGATTATCCGCTGGCCATCACATCGCTTACCGGTTACAGCGGTGCCGGCAAAGCCATGATCGCACAGTACAGGGCACAAAACCGGCCTTCCTCTCTTGACGCGCCGAGACTGTATGGGCTGACCATGAAGCACAAGCATATTAGTGAAATCCTCGTTATGACCGGAATGACACGCATACCGGCATTCTCTCCGATAATCTGCAATTATTACTCCGGTATGGAAATCATCATACCCCTTCACAAACAGATGATTCATGCGGACAAATCAGAAATATATGAAACGCTGAAAATGGCTTACAATGGATCCCGATTCATCTCGGTAACCGACTCTCCGCCGGAAAACGGCTATGTCGAGTCAAATGCTTTTGTGGGTACAAACCGAATGGAGCTTCTTGTGACAGGTTCGGATGAGATCATTGAGCTCATCGCACGTTTTGACAACCTGGGCAAAGGCGCTTCGGGAGCGGCAGTGCAAAACATGAACATCATGCTTGGCCTGCCTGAGGACACAGGTCTTTGAAGTATCGAAAGGAAAGATAGCCATGAAACCAATATCCGGCGGCGTAACCGCCGCACTCGGATTTAATGCGGCCGGCATTCACTGCGGCGTAAAGGCCGGCAGTCTCCCATCAAAAAAAGATCTTGCTCTGATTGCCTGCGAAACACGCTGCGCAGCTGCGGGTGTCTTTACTTTAAATAAGGTCAAAGCCGCGCCGGTCATTTTATCCAATTCACACTTGACGGATGGAGCGGCATCCGCCGTCATCGTCAACAGCGGCAATGCCAATGCGTGCGCGCCAAGAGAAGAAGAAAATGCATTGATCATGGCGGAGCTTACCGCAAACGGTCTGGGCATCCCGATAACAGATGTTCTGGTGGCCTCCACCGGTGTAATCGGTCAGCAACTGAATACTGCGGCTATAACAAACGGCTTTTCTAAACTGCTATCCGCTCTGGGCAAAAACAGCTCAGATGCCGCGGAAGCCCTGATGACAACCGATACGTACAAAAAAGAGTATGCGCTGGAATATGCTCACGGCGGAAAAACTATCAAAATAGGCGGCATCTGTAAAGGCTCGGGCATGATCCACCCGAACATGGGTACACTGCTCTGCATAATAACGACGGACGCCGCCATCAATCCCGATCTTCTCAATAAAGCCTTACACGAAGCGGTTCGTGTCTCTTTAAATCGCATCAGCGTAGATGGCGACACCTCGACAAATGATAGCTGTTTTATTTTAGCCAGCGGTCTTTCCGGTGCCGAGAAAATCGATGCGGAAGACGAAGCTTATGCAGCTTTTCAACATGCATTAAAAACCCTGTGCATTCATTTTGCCAGGCTGCTGGCGGCGGATGGAGAGGGTGCATGCCGCTTGATCACCTGCGTCACATCCGGTGCGCCTGATGAATTAACGGCAGAAATCCTTGGCAAGGCTGTGATATCCTCCTCTCTTGTCAAGGCCGCCATATTCGGCGCCGACGCAAATGTGGGCAGGGTGCTTTGTGCGATGGGCTACTCGGGCGCGGAGTTTGATCTCGAAAAGGTTGCCGTTACATTTACCTCTTCCGCCGGTTCAATTGCGGTTTGCCATAAAGGTAAAGGGCTTGTCTTTGACGAAGATCTTGCCGAAAAAATATTATCCGAGAAGGAAATCACAATAGATATCAATCTCTATTCGGGCAATCATTCCGCAACCTGCTGGGGCTGCGATTTGACTTATGATTATGTAAAAATCAACGGCGACTACAGGAGTTAGCGATAAATTGACCTGTGCCGCATCACGCGGCAGATCGGAAGGACGATATGATTAACCACATTGAACGCGCGAATATTCTGGTAGAAGCACTCCCCTACATCCAACAATGCTATAACAAGACGTTTGTGATCAAATACGGCGGAAGCGCGATGTCCGACAACGGACTGCTCCGCGCCGTGATGAGCGATCTTGTTTTGCTCTCTTTGGTTGGAATCAAGGTCGTGCTGGTGCATGGCGGCGGTCCGGAGATCAATGACATGCTAAAAAAGATCGGAAAGAAAACGGAATTCATAAACGGCCTGCGCTATACGGACAAGGAAACGATGGACATTGTACAGATGGTCCTATGCGGGAAAATCAACAAAAATCTTGTTGATTCGATCAACCGTACCGGAGGAAAGGCCATCGGCCTCTGCGGCCTGGATGGTGGACTGTTGAAAGCAAAACGGCGGCAGGATAACGGTGTTGATTACGGATATGTGGGTGATATCGTAGATATCGACCCCTCCCCTGTCTTTAATGTCCTGTCCAGCGGCTGTATCCCTGTTGTGTCGACTGTGGCTCAGGGCGTAGATGCCGACGTTTCCTACAATGTAAATGCCGATACGGCAGCAGCGAGGCTTGCCGCCGCTCTGGGTGCCGAGAAGCTGATTGTCCTGACCGATAGGATGGGCCTGATGCGCGACCCCGAGGACGAAACCACTCTTCTTTCGGTCGTCAAGGTCTCCGATATCCCCGGCCTGATTATGGACGGCGTAATCAGCGGCGGCATGATCCCAAAAATCGAGTGCGTCGTAGAGGCCATTCGGCGAGGCGTAAAACGCGCTCACATTCTGGACGGAAGGACCAAACATTCGATTTTAATCGAGGTTCTTTCCGACGAAGGCCTTGGCACAATGATTTTATAGGAGGAACGACATGACCACAAATAACCTGATTAATGAATACGGCAAAGAGCTCCTACCTACTTACGACCGGTTCTCCCTTGCTTTAGAAAGCGGTAAAGGTGCAACGCTTAAGGACGTTGAAGGCAGGAAATATATTGATTTTTCCAGCGGACTCGGTGTCAACGCTATTGGATACGGTAATGATAAATGGGTTTCGGCCATAACCGAACAAGCCAAAAAGCTCCAGCACACCTCAAATCTGTTTTATACAGCGCCCGGCCTTGAATTGGCAAAGCGCCTGAACGCCGCAACAGGTATGGCGGGTGCTTTTTTTTCAAATTCGGGCTCCGAGGCTAACGAAGGTGTTATCAAGCTTGCACGCAAATACAGCTTTGACAAGTACGGTGCAGGCCGCGATAAAATTGTCACGCTGAAAAACTCCTTCCATGGGCGCACAATCGCAACGCTCGAAGCAACCGGTCAGGAGAAATTCCACAATTATTTCTTTCCGTTCACCGGCGGATTCAACTATTCCGATATGAACATGGACAGCATCAGAGATAATATCGGAAACGATGTCTGCGCTGTTCTGATTGAACTGATACAGGGTGAAGGCGGTGTCTATCCGCTGGATAAAAGCTTTGTCAAAAGCCTTAGAGAATTCTGCAGCGAAAAAGACATTTTACTGCTGATTGACGAGGTACAGACAGGAATCGGACGCACCGGCACGCTTTTCGCGTTCCAGCAATACGGCATACTGCCGGATGCCGTAAGCTTCGCCAAGGGCATAGCCGGCGGACTGCCGATGGGCGGATTTCTGGCAGCGGCGCCGTACAGGGCGGTTCTCGGCCTCGGCACTCACGCCTCAACATTCGGCGCTAACCCCGTCTGCTGCTCAGCCGCGCTGGCTGTTTTGGATATTTTGGATGATAAAACCCTCTCCGATGTGACCGCAAAAGGCGAATATATTAAAGCCGCCGTTCAAAATATCGGAAGCCCGTACACTAAAAACACCCGGGGTCTTGGACTGATGCTCGGTATTCAAATTAAAGATATCTCTCATCTGGCACTTGTGAAAAAGCTAATCAGCAACGGCCTTGTCTGCCTGACCGCAGGTTCGGACACCGTCCGTTTCCTGCCTCCGCTCACGATCAGTTATGAAGAGCTTGACGCCGGACTTGACATATTCAAAAACACAATCAATAATGTGTAAAGGTAAACTATTTTACTACTTCCGGAGAAAGGACTGCGGTAGATGAAAGACCTGTTAAAACTTTTGGATCTGAGCGGTGACGAGATAACGAAAATACTCGATATGGCCGATCAATTGAAATACGATCTGAAACACGGCATTGCACACGAATACTTAAAAGGCAAAACCCTTGCCATGATCTTTGAGAAAAACTCTACGCGTACCAGAGTCTCCTTTGAAACAGGGATCTATCAGCTGGGCGGTCATGGAATCTTTCTGAGCGGCTCAGACAGCCAACTCGGCCGCGGAGAACCGATAAAGGATACCGCGCGCGTGCTTGAGCGCTACTGCGACGGGATCATGATCCGTACCTTTGAGCAGGAGAAGGTCGAGGAACTGGCCGACTATGCCGGAATTCCGGTCATCAACGGTTTGACTGATTTTGAGCATCCCTGTCAAGTGCTTGCCGACCTGATGACGATAAGGGAAAGAATGTCCCGCTTGAAAGGTCTCAAGGTTTGTTACATCGGCGACGGGAACAACATGGCCAACTCGATCATCATCGGTGCTTTGAAGTGCGGCATGGATGTATCGGTTGCCTGCCCGAGGCAGTACCGTCCCGATAAAAGAGCGCTGGATTTTGCGAAAACGGTTACTGACGCCAAGTTTACACTGACCGAAGACAAAATGGAGGCGGCTAAAGATGCGGATGTGCTCTTCACCGATGTCTGGGCCAGCATGGGTATGGAAAGCGAGGCGAAGGCCCGCATGCAGGCTTTTACCGGCTATCAGATTAATGACGAGGTCATGAAAGCCGCCAAACCGCATGCCCTTGTCCAACACTGTCTGCCGGCTCACAGAGGCGAGGAAATTACAGACGAAGTTTTCGAAAAACATGCCGATGAAATTTTTGAGGAAGCAGAAAACAGGCTGCACGCGCAAAAAGCCGTCATGGTCCTGCTGATGGGTGGCTAGACGCACGGCTGGACGTTAGTCCAGACATACGGCCGGTCGCTAGTCCAGACATACGGCTGGTCGCTAGTCCAGAC
>JAAYJC010000193.1 GCA_012523085.1 Clostridiales bacterium | reverse complement strand
GCATCATCTGCCCAACTTTTTCTTCGAGGCTGAGACCCTTTAGTGTCTTTTCTACTTTGTCCTCCAAGGCCTTGTCCTGCGGTATAGCCGGAGTGTTATCGGCACTTTTGTGCCCGGCGCATGCACTAAATGTGAGTACAACTGCTGCCATAAATGCGGTTTTAAATTTCATAGCTAACAAATCTACTAAATAATTCGCGGTTTTCGACATAGTTTTATTACTATCGGCTCAATTTATTTGTAAGAGAAGTTGTTTTCGGCTCAAATTATTGCAGAATGAGCCGATTTTTTCTTAATTTTGAGCCGATAATGGATTTTTTATGAGCAGAATAATATCTCTGCTTTCAAAAAAATCTTTATAGAACAGTTTGCCTTTGCGGTGCAGACTTATTTTTAATCCGCATTCAGGCTTGTCGGGCTTGTATAGTCTCAAAAACCTTCCCTAAGAATTTATTAAATTTGTATTATGAAAGTCGGAATTATTGTAGCCCTTGATGGCGAATACGAGCAAATTAGAATGCTGTTGGGGGGAAGGGATGAAGGCCGTGTGGGAGCTAATGAGGTGGTGCTTCGCAAAAGCGGAATAGGCAAGGTGAATGCGGCGCTGGAAACGCAGAGCTTTATCAAGGAGCATCCTTTGGATTGCCTTGTGAGCACCGGTGTGGCGGGAGCGCTTTGTCATGAGCTTAAAAGCATGGACGTGGTGGCCGCCTCGCAGGTGGTTTATCACGATGTCTGGTGCGGAGAGGGCAATGCCTACGGACAGGTGCAGGGATGTCCCGAGCGTTTTATAGCCAATGCGGTTCTGCTTGACTGCGCCTTGCAAACCGGCGCCAGGGAGGGTCTTCTTGCGAGCGGTGACTTTTTTATCAGCAATTCCGGGCAGGCAGCTGCAATACTTGCCAATTTCCCTGAGGCTATAGCGGTGGATATGGAGTCGGGCGCGATAGCCCAAACTTGTCATAAGCATGGCGTGCCGTTCCTGAGCCTTAGGATAATCTCCGATGTGGCGGGGGAGGACCATCAAAGCGAATATGATAATTTTTGGAAAAGCATCTCCGACAGCTCTTTCAAGGCTCTTAGGGGGTTCCTCGAACATCTTCCCAAAAATTTATTGGACCAATAGGTGGAAAGAAGTTTGGAAAAGTGATACTTTTTTAACATTTTTGTCCTGTAAAATCAGAAGCGCAAAGCTGGCTGAGAGAGAATATGTTTTTTAAAAGCCGGAAGTATTATGAAAGAAGTGCTTACAGAAATCACTCCGCTGTCCCCAAAGGATTTTTTCTTTATTGTGGATAGACATAAGACCCGCTTTGCTTTTCCCGTACACAAGCATAGCGAATATGAGATTAATTTCGTGGAGCATTGCTCCGGAGCAAAGCGTGTGGTTGGGGATAGCGTAGAAAAAGTGGGAGAATATGAGTTGGTGCTGATTGGCGGAGGCTTGGAGCATTTTTGGGAGCAGGCGGAATGTAAGTCGCCGGATATGAGGGAGATAACTATTCAGTTTGAGGCCGGAGTGTTCCCCGAATCTTTTTCTGACAAGATACAATTCCGCGATATAAACATTATGTTGGAGCGTGCTAAGTACGGTCTGGCTTTTTCGAATGCGACCATACTCAAAAGTTATTCTATACTCGACACTTTGGCGGCGGAGCAAGACCGTTTTGAGCAGTTGCTGAACTTCTTCAGACTCCTTAATATATTAGCAAAAGACTCTCGGGCAAGAGAACTTTCCAGTGTGTCTTTCGCCAAAGAAAGGGAACCGGAGGAAGAGGAGCGGATAATGAAGGTGAAAAAGTTTATCCATGAGCACTTTACGGAAGAAATTACTTTGGCGCAAATAGCCGATATTGCGGGCATGTCTCCCTCTTCTTTCAGCCGTTATTTCCATCTTGCTACAGGCCGCACGCTGAGGGATTACCTGATAGATTCCAGACTTGGCAAAGCATCCCGTCTCTTAATGAGTACAGACTTGAATATCAGCGAGATATGCTATAGTTGCGGATTTAATAATCTATCCAATTTCAACCGCATTTTCAAATCGAGGCGCGGCTCCACTCCCAAGGAATTCCGAAAAATGTATAAGCACAACAGGGTTTTGGTATAGGCAGAGTTTTTGGGGTACTTGTAATATATTATGCAAATAAGTATCAAAATTAGCTAAAATTATACTTGAATTTCATAGCTGGGCTTCTTATATTTGCTAAGTTAATAACCACAAAACTTCTAACCCTGATGAAAACCTTTAAAGTGCTTTCAGCATTTGTTTTTGCATTTGTTGTTTTCTCTGCCTGTTCCGGGTCGGACAATTTCGTGCACGTAAAAAACGGACACTTCGAGCAGAATGGTAAAAAAATATCATTCATAGGAGCTAATTTCTGGTATGGAGCCATTTTAGCTTCCGATGGACAAGGAGGCGATAAAGAGCGTTTGATTGCCGAGTTGGATACCCTCAAAGGCTTGGGTATTACAAATTTACGTGTTTTGGTGGGAGGTGATGGTCCGGATGGAATACCGACGCGCATAGAACCCACTCTTCAAAAGACCCCGGGCGAGTATAACGACACTATTCTTAGAGGTCTTGATTATCTCCTTGTGGAAATGGCCAAAAGGGATATGAAAGCCGTGTTATACCTTAATAATACTTGGGAATGGAGCGGAGGCTTCGGTTGCTATTTGGAATGGGCCGGAGCAGGCAAAGCTCTTATACCTGCAATCGATGGCTACCAACCCTTCAAGGAGCAGATGTCCGGATTCAGCACCAACGAAAAGGCTCAGGAACTTTTTTATCAGCATATAAGAAATATTGTAAGCCGCAAAAACAGCATAACGGGCAAGCCCTATAAAGATGATGCGACAATATTCAGCTGGCAGATTGCCAATGAGCCGCGTTGTTTTTCGGCTGATACGATTGTCCGTCAAAAATTCGTGGAATGGATAGGAAAAGCAGCAAGCATCATTAAGGAATGCGATCCCAATCATATGGTTTCCGCCGGCAGCGAGGGCTATATGGGTTGCGAGCAGAATTGGGAGCTCTTTGAAAAGGTGCACAGCCATCCGCAGATAGATTATATTACCATACATATATGGCCGTACAATTGGAGCTGGGCTCCGGCGCCCAATCCGGAAGATTATATTTGGACCTCCATAGATTCCACTAAAAAATATCTTGCCGGACATGCCGCGATAGCCGAAAGAT
>JAAYJC010000192.1 GCA_012523085.1 Clostridiales bacterium | reverse complement strand
CAAAAAATAAGATATTACCGCAATACCGAGGGCAATTCTGTAATATCCGAAAGCGGTAAAATCCTTTTTCTGAATGTAACGCATCAGGAATTTAATAGCCAGCAACGATACGACGAAAGCCGTTATCGTGCCAATAAGAAGAACCGAAACCTCATCTGCGGTGAAATCAAGCCCAAACTTGAGTAATTTATAAAGGCTGGCTATAACCATTGCTGGAATGGCCAGAAAGAACGAAAACTCTGCCGCCGCCGGCCGGGAAGCGCCGATCAGCATGGCGCCGATAATCGTCGCGCCCGAACGGGAAGTTCCGGGTATCAGAGCCAGCAGCTGAAACATACCGATGATAAACGCAGCCTTATAGGTAAGCTGATATACCCGGTCTGTTTTCGGCGTTTTTGCCCGGTTTCGTTTTTCAATCAAAATAAATAAAACTCCGTATAAAATCAGTGTTATGGAGACGGTTGTGTCGTTAAAAAACAAACTGTCAATCTTATCGTCAAATAAAAAACCGACGATACCTGCCGGGATGGAGGCTACGGCGACCTTTACCCATAAAAGAAAGGTTTCTTTGTTTTGGGCTGCGGTCTTTTTTGCCGACAAAAAATTCAGTCTGCTGAAATAAAGGACAACGACAGCGGCGATAGCCCCAAGCTGGATGACGACCAGAAACATCTCCTTGAACGCATCGCTTTTGCCTAGTTTGATAAATTCGTCCGCAAGAATCATATGGCCGGTGCTGCTGATGGGCAGCCATTCGGTTATTCCCTCGATGATCCCCAGAAGCACAGCTTTAATCATTTCAATGATGTTCATAAGCAGATCCCTTCTAAAAGGCTTGGTGTATTTTATCATCCGATCCTGGCGATTACAAGAAAATCACGTAGGGGATCACCTCACCACGTAGGGGATTACCCCAATATCAACTTACAATAAAAAAGGCGGCACGCAATGCGCCGCCGGGAACAGTGTTGTTGGCGCTCTTGCGCCCACGGCCTTTAAACCTTACAGCATAAACACGATAATCGCACAAAGGTTCAGGCAAATACTGATCAGGTACAGGACATAAACGACCTGCTTTTGAGAAAGACCCTTTTTCAGCAGTCTGTAGTGGACCTGATTCGAATCGCCGACATAAACAGGCTTTCCGCTTTTTATTCTCTTGAATACGACAAACAGGTTATCAAAGATCGGAAGGCCGAGAGCCAAAACCGGAACGAATATTGAGAGAAGCGTTGCCTGTTTGAATGCACCATCCAGGGATATGATGCCCAGCATGAACCCGAGAAAGGTTGCACCGGCGTCTCCCATTAAAATCTTGGATGGGAACTTATTGTATTTAAGATAACCGAGGCATATGCCGACGAGGATGATACCCATGATGGCTGAATAGGCATTGCCTTTGGCCAGCGCAACGATGAAAAGCGTACAGGAGGCGATGCACGAAAGCCCTCCGGCCAGACCGTCCAGACCGTCTGTGAAGTTTATCACCGTTGTGACACCAAACAGCCAGGCAACGGAGAGAATAAATTGCAGCCAGATCGGAAGCAGAATAAATGAGCCATCAAATATATTGGTAAAGCCCAAAAACCTTACACCGGAGAAATAGACCAAAATGCAGGCGGAAAGCTGAATAAATAACTTTGGAAGCGCTTTCAGATCCCGACCTTTGATTTTAAACCAATCGTCGAGCATTCCGATCGCGAAAATCAAAGATGAACTGATCAGCAGCAAAAGCGTTTTCGTGGAAAAGTCTCTAATCGTAATGAAATAACAAACCCAGAAAGTGAAGTAGATTCCAAGCCCCGCCAAATATGGCTTGGCTTCTTTATGGATTTTCCTGTCAACTGACTCGTTAGGTTTCTCGAGATAGTCAATTTTATAAGCCAGTTTTCTCAGTTTTGGCGTAATGAACAGCATGCTCGACAATGATAAAAATAAAGCAAAGAAATAGGTCATAAGTCAGGTACTCCCTGGTAACACATATCAATGAAAGGAAAAATACTTAACACAAACGCATCAGCATCCAAGGCATTTTATACACCATTTTCCCCGGATAATCAACCATTAAATTATTAATATTTCCTTAAATCGCAAATATTGTCCAATAATCGCAAGAGCTTGAAGGATTATCGGGCAATCAGGTATTTTCCGCAGAATTCTTCAAAGGTCGGTATCTGCTCATCATGCATGATCGTTGCTGCTTCTATCCCCACATAGCGCCAGTGCCAGGGCTCATACTGGTATCCAGTGATTTCGGAATATCCGTCGGGATATCGCAAAATGAATCCGAACCGATAAGCGTTTTCCGAAAGCCATCGGAATGTTTCGGTGTGCCCAAGCTCCGCTTCGCGCACACCTGCCGAAATATCAATGGCAAGACCGGCCTGATGCTCCGAATGGCCGGGCCTTGCGGAATAATCGTCTGCGCCGTCTGCCCCATCAACCGCCGCATATCTTTCATACAGTCTTTTTTGCGTAGAATAACTCCTGTAACCGGAATAAACCGTGAACCAGTAACCTTCGGAAGCCGCCTCTTTTTTCATCTTTTCGTACGCCGCGGCTGCTTCGCTCCTCAGCCGCTGGGCAGTACCGCTAAGGTAAGTGAGATCGTCAGGTTCATAATCGGTTGGTAAAATATGATGTTTATTGCAGAGAACCAGAGTACTTTCCGGATCATCAATCTCCCGCAAATTGGAGAAAAACGGTTGATCGACGCCTGCATTGACATAGGCGATTGCTCGGGATAACGCGTATTCCGGATGTAAAGTGAGGTAATCCATATACCGAAACAGATTTTCCGAAAGATAAAAATCCAGCTCGGAACTTCTTTTCAATTCCAGCATGGTTTGATCTGTTTCGGGTGCCGGGCTGCTGAGCGTGACTGTATTTGCCGCATCGTCATACTCGGCGTTGTTCCCGAGCAGCTGATTTATCAGCGGGACCGGAAAATATGTGACGCCGTTTTGCAAAACAGACAAAAGAGCGGCATCGGTCTGCGTTCCGTTTATGTAGAGCACTCTTGTTTCGGGGACATGGGAGATTTTTCTGCCGTCAGGTGAAATAATCAGAATACTGCTATCGGCGCTGTTCCATTCTATAATACCGCCAAGCTGTTCAACGAGGGGTCTGATCGGAATGTAGATGATCATATCTTCCGGGATATGGTACAGCCTGTTCGCATCTGAGGGTAAATCCGTTGTTGTTTCCTCCGGGCCCGCACTGCCGGCAGGTTTTCCGTTGCCCGGGGCGGCTGCGTATACCGGGGCGGATAAAGTAACAAAATAAAGTATAATCGACAAAAGGCATAACAATCGGCATCGTCTGTTTCTCATTAAAGATCTCCTCGTTATGTAAATAATGTCCAAAGAGCGAAAATGCTCTTTTTGACAGGCATTATTAAAAATCCCACATAATCAGACAATATCATATAAATTTGTTTATGAAAATAAAAAATGCGGATTTAGTGAAATATTTCTTTTCCTTTTTAACCGCAATATCCCGGTAAGAAACACGTGATGTCCGGAACCTGCGGAATAAGCGCCTTGCCGTATTGCCTGCAGAACAGCCTAGTGTTAATATGTAAATAATGCCTACTGAACAAACGCGTTTGCATTGAATGTCTGCCTGAATAATCAAATCAATAACGCTGTCAAAGTATTGCAGTTGATGCGTTTTTGACTTGTTCAGTAGACATTAAATAAAGAAAAGGACGATTGATATGTTGATAATAAAAAATGTCAATTTAATTGACGGGACCGGAAAACCGCCGGTATTGGCGAACATCCTGATCGACCAAGGCAAGATCATTGATGCGGGCGCGCATGTGCCCGATATTGCGCATGCGGATGTGATAAACGCAGAGGGTATGACAGCGATTCCTGCCCTTTCGGATGCGCATACCCATTTTTCGGGCAGCAGCCTGTTTAACCGGCCTCCGCTCGGACGCAGGGAAAAAACTTACGATTTCGCCGAAGCCCGCGAGGCCTGTCTTCGCTGGGGCGTAACGGCCGTGCGAACAACAGGGGATCTTATGCCCGATATACTGGAGTTTCGCGATGATGCGGCAAAGGGAAAGCAGGTATCACCGAGGATCGTTTCCGCCGGCCCGATGTTCCAGGCAAGAGGCGGGCATCCTTGTTATACTGTGTTTGGGGCCGATAAAGAAATCGAATCCGACGCGTGCATAATCATAGATGACGATACGGATATCGAACAGAAGGTTAAAGCGGTTGCGAAGCTGAAAGTGGATTGGATCAAGGTGTTTTACGCGCATATCAATAAAATGAATTACCCTGAACCCGTACCGCGTATTTCTTATCGCACGCTGGAGCGTACGGTTAATGCGGCGCATGAACTGGGGCTCCCGGTTATGGTGCATGTGGATGGGGCAGATGAAATGGCGGATGCCGCAAGATGCGGAGCGGATTCAATCGAGCACATGCTCGGAGTGGGCGCGGACAGTACGGATTTTTCCGAAGAACTGATCGGACATATTGTGAAAAAGAACATTATCGTTGTACCGACCATGATATCCATTTTAAAGTTTGACGCTAAACTGCCCGGTTCGGTTCCGGTTTGGGAAAAATTGAAAGCTGCGGTTTTACGGTTTAAAAACAGCGGAATACCGATTGCGGTCGGCTGTGACAGCGGAATTCCGCTCGTCATGCACGGCGAGTCCGTGCATGACGAGCTGAGCTTGATGGTTGAAGCCGGATTCACGCCGATGGAGGCCATATGTGCCGGTACGAACGGAAATGCAAAGCTGCTGCGCCGGGAGCATTGCCTCGGTACAATTGAGAGAGGAAAAGACGCCGATCTTCTTCTTCTGGGCTCTGATCCGTTAAAAGATATCCGCCATACAAAAGACATAAAAATGGTATTCATGCGGGGCAAAATCGTATATGATAATTTGAGATAAAAACGCGTTTTCTATGCGCTATCGGGATTATTCCTGCCCGCCGGCCGGGTCGCAGATATCGTATACCCGGTGGTAATCCTTTGTTTCAGGGTTTTTAACTACCGCCGATCTATGGTTGCTGAGCAGCTTGATAATCGGATAGACATCAATCCAAATCTCACTCAGACATTCTTTTTGCGATTCATCAAAGATCAGCTGCATGCCGAAATGAAGATGCGAGGTTTTGATGTTGTTGACGTTTTCCTTTCTGCTGTAACCCGTCCGGCCAAGGTAACCGATCACATCCCCGGCTTTGACGATTGAACCCTCCTTCAAATCCTTCCGGTACGGAAAATTCTTTCTAAGATGCGCGTAGTAATAATATCTTTTTTGATCATGTGATCGGATGCCAATACGCCATCCGCCGTATTGGTTCCAGCCCATTGCCTCAACCGTTCCGCCCTCTACTGCGATGATCGGCGTACCTACCGATCCCATAATATCGTTTCCCAGGTGAGTCCGGCTGAAACCGTATGAGCGGTCGGAGCCGAAATCGTCAAAATGGTTGTATGGGTAACCCTTTGCGATCGGTGAAAAAACCTTTAGCCCATACCGGTGCTCCCAGTGCTTTCCCTCTCCGTCGTCGTTGGGTACCTCGATGTCGTATTCGCCTAGAAAACCGGACAAAACAGCGGTAAACGCTTCATGATAATAGGCGTAATGCTTCATGCTCTTCGTCAGGTCATCTATGGTTTTGCCCGATTTTAGCATTGCCGCCAGATCGGTGAGCTGTTTGTCTTTATAGTTTTTAAAATTGTTTCCGTTTTTAGAAGCAAGATAAGCCAGCATCTCAATCCAGTCAAGCTTTATATTTTGATCCTGGGATTCTATATCGAGCTTCATGGCCTTGTTCAAGGCTTCATAGGGTACTTTGAAATCAACCCACTTTATAAAACTCCGCGATTTTTCTCCTTCGTTTTCCGGCTGCGTACAAAAAGCCGTACCTGAAGCTGCAAAAACGCAGGCCAGAAGGAAAAACACCGTAAACATCAGCTTTTGTTTTCTGTTTAAAATAGGCACGTTACCTCCCTCCGCCACAAGTTGGCGGATTCATTATTCTTACTTGATCATTTTCCAATAGGTTTGTATATTTAGCGAAGCTAATTTCAAAACAAACTTTCACCCGTTTTCGGGAATCGGATTATCCGCCTCTTGCGGAGCGGGATTATCCGAGCGCTGTTTCTTTTCCTCCAATATGTCGTTAATTTTCTTGCGCCTCAGGGCATAGACGATTAAGGTGATTAAAGGAATTATCCAGATAATCGGTATTATTATGAAAGGGAACACCTTGTCGGAGCGCAACATTTCCACCGTCTCAATGTCGTTGACTAAAGGAATCAGGCAAACAATCGCACAGACTAAAGACAGCGGAATAACAAAGGGCTTGTGCGTTTTTGTCTTGAATATATTAGATAAGACAAAGCTTCCCATAAAATTATATATCATCAGCTTCAACAACGAAGTGGGATACCAGGCAAGCAAATTAAACGCATGAGCCCTTTCGATAAAATCATACGCTTCCACTTGTCTTGTAAAAATAAAGTACGGATTCCAGTCATGCTTTGCCAATTCGATACCCAGAAAGGTTATGGTTGGAATCAAAATCAAAAGGTAAGTTAATGCAAAAACCGCCAGAGCCGCGATAAACGTTTTGCTGACGCTGATATGATCTTTTAAAAAATACGAGAAAACCAAAATAATCAGGATCTCGGAGTATCTGGCTGCGGTCAAAAACGCTCCGAGATTCAATTGTAAAAACGTCGAATCGCCGAGCACAGGTTCAAGCTCGCTCAGTCGCATCTCCTTCAGGCCCAGCAAAAAGAACAAAATGATTGTAAAAATGATGAAAGGCGTAATCAAAAAAGCCAGCCTGCTAATGGTCCCGGCCCCCTTGTAAGCGCCGTAGGAAATGGGAACAAGCGACAATAACAAAATAGCCCACATCGGCGTATCCGGGAAAGCATACAGGTTGATGAAGACGGAGATAATCAGCATGCAGGCCGTTAAGCAGAAAATAAAGAACAAAGAAAAAGCCATTGCCGCAACTTTACCGAAGAGTTTACCATATACAATGTCCAGCATATCATTGATATGGAGTCCCCTGAACCTGCCGGCTAAAAACAAAATGGGAACACTGAGAACGATAATATAAAAAACAGCAAGAAGTAGAACAATCCAGGCATCCTGATTGGCCGGAGGTGCATTTATAACCGGTAAAAATGTATAGGGAAAGACCAAAGCGCTTCCGACAGCCATAAACAACAGCTGGCTTGCCGAGATAAGAGGTTTTTTCATGATGCGTCTTCCTTTAACAAAAGAGGTTTCTTGAGCTGCCCGCTTCGGGTAATTTTCGATTGAACCGACACATTGACCTCCGCCAGAGAAAATGCATTGTCCCAGTTCGTTTTCATATCTTTCCATTCTTTTGGGTATTTGCTGTGAACGGCGATTCCGAATCCGAATATATCGCTTTTAAACGCCTTTTGTGCTTTTTCAATAGTCGAACCGATATGCTCTTTCAAAGTTTTATTGAAAAGCGTTTCAAGCTCCTTGAGCGGTTCTGATTTGCTGATATCATATTTATCGGAAACCTGTGTCAGAGTGTTGCTGCACCGGATGTTTATATCGAAGCTGAGTTTATCATCTTTTAAAGAAGGGTTGATATCTGTTTTAGCCGATGCGATACGAACGGTATTCAAGTTGCCGCCGCCGTCTTCAGAGAGATTGATAACACCGTTACCGAAATTATTTGTCAAAATGTTATAACAGCTGGCTTCCATGTCGTCCATATAACCCACAAGCTTTTTATCCTTAAAGGCGGCAAGGCCTGTATATATCAGTTTGTATCTTTTCTCGGAGCCCTTCGTGTTACCGCTCTTTTCATTGCCATCGTCGGAACCGCCGGCGCTCTTGTTGTCGTTTTTTTCCGACTGTACCTCTTCGGTAATCTCCACTACGCCGGCTACCGGCTGCTTTCCTTCGTTAAAATAGTCCTTGATAAATGTCAGTGTGTCCACAAAAACGGATCTTGTGATAAAGTTGTGCTGCGATACTTTCAAACCATCGATATAATTACCGAGGTTTTCGGAAAGACCCAGCTTGCACTCGAAAACTTTCTCCGGATTATCCCCTTTAACCACAACAACATACGGCTTTTCATCGGTCAGCGGATCTCTGAAAAAATAATCCTGGACCGACATGATATCGTGTTTGGCCAGTTTTTCGGTAAAGAATCTGACCAGCGTCTGGCCTGCGAATAAGCTTCGTTCAAGAGATTGAGACGTCATTCGGATTGCTTCTGGAATCGATATCCCCTCACCCTCAACGGTGATTATCGGACTTTTTTCACCGCCGCCGCCCACAGGTCCGCCTTCGGCCTCGGGATTGATAATTTCCAGAATGGTTTTGTATGTTCCGTCATCACTGCGATCGTATAAAACACTGCTGATTAACGATAGGTTTTTCGGTTCTCTTCTGTTCCAACAGCCGGTCAGCAAAATCGGAAAACAGACGAAAATGCAGATGAATCGTTTCATATATGTCCTCTGTTGTCATAGATATTAGGGATAAGCCGATTAAGAGCACACAGTCCCGTATACCATTTCAATCGGCTCTCGCTTTTCGGTAAAACAGAAAACCGGTATAGATACATTAAGCACCGTATGCCGCATGGGTTTTATTTTTTTATTTTTCTTTTCCGATTTTCCTTCACGATGGATATCGGTCTGTACACCAAAGACCAAAGCGGAAACCGGATGACGCTGTCTTTCATCTCTTCTTTGGAAAAAGACGAGAGAACCGAAACGCCGAACGATGATGTGGATATGATCTGAATCAGCATGATCGTAAGCCCGGCTCCGATGCCGATAAGCCCCATCATACCGCCGAGCAGCAAAAGCAAAAGCCTGTACACCAAGGTGAATTCCACAAGAGACGGCACGATAAAACTGGTTACCGCGGTCAGGGCAACAATGATGACGGTCGGAGCGCTTACAATCCCCGCGCTGACCGCCGCGTCGCCGATAATAAGCGCACCGACGATGGTAATTGCCGAACCGACGGCCTTCGGAAGTCTGGTCCCGGCCTCCCTCAACAGCTCAAACATGACAACAATTAGAAATATCTCCGCGCCCATCGGAAACGGTGTTTTTGATGTTGAGGATATCAGGCTTTTTAAAAAAACGGCGGGCATCATCTCCTGGTTGTAGGTTATAACGGCGACCGAAAGACCCGGAAGCAATACGGTTATGAACAGGCCGAATAGCCGCAGCAGCCGCAGAAATGAAGAAAGCAAAACACGGTTGTATTTATCTTCAGCTGTCTGGAAGTTCTCTATAAACAGCTCCGGTATGGTTAAAACATGCGGCGTACCGTCACACATAATCGCAACACGGCCCTCAAGGACCCTTGCGGCCACGACATCCGGTTTCTGGGTTATGCTCATGCCCGCAATCGGTGATAGCGTGTTCTCGCCGATATATTGTTCGATATAACCCGATTCCAAAATGGCGTCCGTATCGATTTTCGTTAACCGGTATTTGACCTCTTTATAAATATCCCGGTTGACAATGCCATCCATATAAGCAATACAAATGGCTGTGTTTGTTTGTCTGCCAAGCGATGTGTGTTCTATAATCAGCTTCGGTGACCTGATTTTCCTGCGAAGCAAAGAGGTATTTGTCCTTAAGTTTTCGGTAAAGCCCTCGCGCGGTCCTCGAATGACGGCCTCGGAATCGGGCACATCCACGGAGCGTGTTTCAAATTTCTTGAAATCTACGATGAACGCTTTCTTTTTACCCTCATAAAAGATTGCCGTATTTCCCTGGAGAATTTGGCCGACACAGGCAGGTATATTCAACACTTCGGTGAAGTGGCTTTGGATAGCTCCCGTGACATCACCTTCGAAATCTCTGGATTTTAAAGGCGAAATGACATCCCTGTCAATTAAATCCGTATTGGAAAGACCGTCCACATAGACGATCATCGCCTTTCCTTTTTGTGTTTCAAACGCTTGTATGACGATATCGGAGCTTATTCCGAATGCCTTTTTCATCAGGCTTTCACAATCTGCGATACGGGAAGGAATGGCTTCCGAGCGGTTGTTTTTCTCCATTTTATCCGGTTTCTCCTTCCGTTTATCTTTGCTTTTCCCGAATCCGAAAATAACAAACACCTCCCACATAAATTTGTGCCAAACGCGGAAATATATTCGGAACATAATACCAGTAACAAGAAAAGGCGGTTGCGAAATGCCAATTGGCATTTCGCAACCGCCCGTAAATTTCCGGAAAAAACGCCCGAAAAAAGCGAGGACACCAGTAATGATACTAAAAAATACCACTGATCGCGGTAACTGGAAAGTTGATCGGATACAACATGCAGCTATCTCAACTGCATCATGCAGTTGAGATAGCTGCATGTTAACGCTCTTGAAAATGGTTGAGAGAAGTGATATGGTATCGAGTGCAATAACGATCCCGGCGGGCTGCTAAATACGCTTATATCATTTTAGGAGGAAAGCCGCTGCATTACCTTTTTTCATCGGTTGTGACAGACATTAAATATATACAGGTATCTCAGAGGGGGCTAAAGCGCTCGCATCTGCGAGCGCTTTGCGCCCGAAGCCTTTTAATATATTTCTGCTATATTCCGATTTTAACGGAGAATAGTAGAAATACAAGTTTCTCAGAGGGGGGCGCTTGGCATGTTAATCGCCTTTTTACTTACCGCTGCGGCGGGTCTTTCTACGGGAATCGGAAGTGCAATCGCCTTTTTCAAAAAAACGAGCAAGAGGTTCTTGTCGATAAGTCTTGGCTTTTCGGCCGGGGTTATGATTTATGTGTCGCTGATTGAAATCTTCCCGAAGGCCCGGCAATCCCTCACGCCTTCGCTCGGCATGAAGAACGGAACACTTGTGACCATCATCGCATTTTTTATCGGGATTTTTTTAATCGGTCTGATCGATAAACTGATTCCGAAAGATACAAACCCGCATGAAGCGCACCCGGACAGCGGCGGGGAGCCGACGCCGGAAGCAAGAGGAAAACTGTTGAGAACCGGGGTGTTTACCGCACTTGCCATAGCAATCCACAATTTTCCGGAAGGGCTCGCGGCCTTTGTTTCAGCTATGCAGTCTCCCGAGATCGCAGTACCGATCGTCGTCGCCATCGCGCTGCATAATATTCCCGAGGGCATTGCGGTTTCAGTCCCAATTTATTACGCGACGGGCAGCAGGAAGAAAGCATTTATGTATTCATTCCTATCCGGACTTGCGGAGCCGGTCGGGGCGATCATCGGGTATATGCTGCTGCTCCCGCTGATGAGCGATGTGGTTTTCGGGATTCTGTTCGCTTCGGTGGCCGGGATCATGGTTTTCATATCACTCGACGAGCTTTTACCCTCAGCCCGGGAATACGGTGAGCATCATCTGTCGATTTACGGGCTTGTTGCGGGCATGATTGTCATGTCGCTCAGCCTTTGGTTATTCGTCTAGGATAGGCATCGGACAATTTATAAAAAGTATTGCTTTTTGCCTCTAAACATGCTAATATAACTTTTGCACGCGAAAAATCGTGTGCAAACACACGCGCGCCTGTAGCTCAGCTGGATAGAGTGACTGGCTACGAACCAGTAGGTCAGGGGTTCGAATCCCTTCAGGCGTGCCAACAAAACCCTGTGATTTAGCGGATCACAGGGTTTTGTTACTATATTCACCTTCGGCGAGGGATATTGTCTTGTGACAGTGATATTTGCATCGCCAGTCATACGGCATATGGACAGCTAAAAGGCGAATAGGGTATTGTTCAATAATCCGCGGGGACGTCAGGCTGTGTCAAAAGTCTTCAAAAATTCAGCAAAAAATGATATAATAACCATAGCAGAACAAAAGGCAAATCGGGGGTATTGCTATGGGATATGTAATAGGAGAAAGCAGAGACCAAGTGATGATGCTGGCATTGGACGAAATGGCAGCAGAAGATAGCATGGTGCGTATAATAGATCGATTTGTCGAAGTGTGCGATTTGAAAAAAAGGCTTCACCAATACAGAACCGTCACAACTTAGCAGACCATCAATATACTGGGATTTAAAGAACTAATGAGAAGGCTGGATAGCCTTTTCGCAAAATCAACCACTAAGTTTATGAGCTTAGCGGCTATTTTTCTGGAATTATGTCAGATTATTGATTGTATAAAGCTTGACAGGGACACAATTGTTGCGTAATGACACAGTCAGCCGTCCTCGCGGTATAGGAATATTCTTGAAGCTCGCGTGTTGGAGCTGATGAAGACCGTCGGTCTTGCAGAGCGCCTTATCAATGCTTATCCTCATGCGCTGGACGGCGGACAACGCCAGAAAATCGGTATTGCCCGTGCCCTGCTCTCCGCCATCTTTGTGCCAGAGGTAGGCGCAAATCAGAAGCGTATCCCGCTGTGCGGAGAGCTTTCATCTCCTATCGATCTACCCAATGAGTGCCGTTTCGCCAAGCGCTGCAGCCACCACTGCGAGGCCTGCGAAAACGGGATTCTGCCGCTCATTGAAGTTTCCAAGGACCATTTGTTGCTTGCCATCGGGTTATCTCACTGGACAGCGAGTTAGATTGAACAGCACGCCTGTGGAAGAAGAATAAAGAGCTGGTTTTGCTGCAACTCGATCCGATTGCTAACTTGTCTTTTATATGTCTTCTTCCGATCTGGAAAAACCCTATCCCTTTTATCGAATTCTATTGTTTTAGGAGGAAATACCATGCATCCGACAAGAACTGTCAACATGGACTTGCTTGCCGAAATTGACAAGACAACACTCAACAAAGACCGCCTTCTTTGGCGGGAGGATATCAAACACGCGCCTTACAAGATTCACACCGATCGTCAAAAGTATGCTACTGAATCCTGGGAAGAGACCGTCGGGGATGATCTGGAGATTCGCCGCGCAAAATTGTTCCGGAAAATCACAGATAATGTCGCGATTAACATTCTGGATTACGATCACATTGTCGGCAGGATCGGTCCCACCATAGTCGGCAACTATACAGAGATCGACATTTGCGGCGACTATCTGGACGGCCTCTGGAGCGAAGAGGGCATCCAAGCTACACTTCACGATAAAACGACGCTCTCTCATGAGGATCTGGAGATCCTGCGCGAGGCAGTGCGGACATTCCGTGGACAAAATCCAGTCGACTGCGTCAACAAGGTGTTTACCGACGTCCTTGGCGATTGGCCGCGTGACGTCGTTACAGCGCACCTAAAGGATCCTGATCTCTCCAGCGGCAATTTTGGCAACTGTACCAATACCTATGACTTTGAAAAGATTCTAACAAAGGGTGTTCGAGCATTCAAGGAAGAAGCGCAGATGCATATCGACGAGTTTCTAAATAAAAAAGGACAGAACGTCGACTCTTATCTGTTCTGGCGTGCCGCCATCATTGTCTGTGACGCCACCATCAACCATGCTCACCGATACGCATCGCTGGCACGCGAGAAGGCAGCTGCAGAGACAAATGAAGCGCGCAGGGCGGAACTGTTGCAGATCGCAGATATGTGTGAGTATGTCCCGGAGAACCCGGCGCGCAACTTCCGAGAAGCGCTGCAGTCTATGGTTCTCGTCGGTCTCGCCAAGGCAATGGAGCACCCAATGCACAACCAGCCGCAGTGGGGGCGAGGCGACACCTATCTCTACCCGTTCTTTATTAACGATATCAACAATGGAACAATAACTGTGCAGGAAGCACTCAACCTACTTGCCGAGGTTATCGGACGTTGGGGAACCCAGTTGATGGTCCAGAGCAGTCTGCACAAGCAGACACATCAAATCACCTACGGTATTAACTCCATAAATCTCGGAGGCGTTGGACCTGATGGCGTGGAGAACGCTAACGAACTTAGCTATCTGTTTCTGCATGCGGTTGGCCTATTGCATCAATCCTCCCCAACCGTCACGCTCAACTGGTCGAATGCAACACCGCACTGGTTCCTGAAAAAGGCAATTGAAGTCAATAAGATGACCGGCGGCGGCATCCCTCTGTTTGAGAATGATGACCATATGGTGGAGTGCTTTGTAAAGGATGGTGTCGATATCAAGGAAGCACGTACCTGGATCGGACGCGGTTGCGTCTGGCCAGCGCTCCCCCAACGTTCCGAGTACAAGGGAGGCGCCGCAGGCTTTAACTCCGCTGCTTGCTTACAGCTTGTTTTCCATAATGGCGTTGACATTATCACCGACAAGAAGCTCGGATTGGAGACTGGCGATCCCACAAAGTTCAAGACCTTTGATGAACTCTATGATGCCTATGTTAAACAGCACTACTACGTGATGCACCGTACCCTTTGGCTCGCTGACATTGCCCGCGAGGTCCAATATAAATCCATCCGTCTGCCCGCACTCTCAGTTTTCTCTCTACAGCAGTGCATGGACATCGGTAGAGACACGATGATGCCAGATCCTCTTTGCGAATACGCCATCACGGATCGAGCTATCATTGACGTAGCAGATTCTCTGATGGCTATCAAGAAACTGGTCTTTGAGGAGAAGAAACTCACAATGGCCGAACTGCTTGATGCACTGAATAATAATTTCGAGGGCGACCGTGGACAAGAAATCAGACGTATGTGCCTCGCTGCCCCGAAGTTTGGTAATGGTATTGATGAGGTAGACGATTTGGCTGGAAAGATTGGACAGATGTCTTCGGATTGTCTCACCTCTTGGAACCACGATCCGTACCCGCGCTTTAAGTCTGTTCGCGAAGGGCTTTCTTGGCATTTTGCAGCTGGTCTTGGTGTCGGTGCACTGCCGAACGGCCGCCTCGCTTTTGAGCCGCTGAACGACGGCTCTGCATCTCCGATGCGCGGCATGGATAAGGAAGGACCGACTGCCGTCCTGCGCTCCGTTCTCCGGGCGGATTTTGGTAAGGGGAGCTATGTTGTTGCGCTGAACCAGAAGTTTCCGAAGAACACGCTGTCCACCGACGCAAATGTGGAAAAACTCGTCGCCTATACTGATGCCTTCCTCCGCGCAGGAGGTACCCACATCCAATACAATATCGTTGACAACAAAGAACTGAAAGAAGCGAAGGTCAAGCCAGAAGAGCATCAAGATTTAATTGTCCGTGTAGGCGGGTTCAGTGCCTACTTTGTGCAACTATCCGATCAAATTCAGGACGACGTCATCAACCGGACAGAACAGCATTTCTAATCTCTGACAGCCAAGTCACGGAGATTTGTTCTGAGGTTTTCGCCCGGCCTTTCTTACGGAGACCGGGCAAATTAATGTGATATTTTGTCCGACGTGCAACAGAAAATATGAAATTTCAGGAGGAGAAACATGGTCACACCGAGAGAAATTTATTGAGTTTTCTACAGGGAAGACACTATGATTGGATGCCAAGTTCACTGGACAGACGTCGCATTCTTCCAGATATAACGCCGGAAAACATAGCGCGAGGCCTTATCCTTCAGTAGACACATTACACAGGCCCGCTCGGCGGAAAGGATTTCTTTGGCGTTGACCGGGTCTACGAGCCTAAAATCCGCGGCTCCATCGAGACTGGAGCGCTTTTCGAGGAAATCGAGAATTGGGAACGTCATGTCCAATTCCCGGACCTTTCTTCCTTTGACTGGGAGGGCTGCGCATTGCAGAATCGAGATTACCTCAGAACAAACCTTATCATCTTCTCTACAATCTACATAGGTTATTTTGAGCGACTTATCTCTTTTGTAGGATTTGAAAACGCTGCAATTACACTTGTGGACGAAGACCAGAAAAAGGCAGTACACCGACTGTTTGAAAAGCTTACCGATTTCTATATCGAGTATGCGCAGCTTCTTCACCGCTATCTTAATGTCGAATGGATCGAGTTCCACGACGACTGGGGCAACCAACGGAGTTTGATGTTCTCACTAGAGACACACCGGGAGATAATTTTTCCCCTATGTTAAGCGCCTTTATGACGCGACACACGGAAGAAATAATGATTGAACAGCACTCCTGCGGAAAAATTGAGGAGATGTTTCCGAGCATCATCGCGTCCGGTGCAGATACTTGGCGCGGACAACCCATGAATGACAAGCTTTCGCTTGTTCGCAGATTCAGCAGTACATTCCGTTTTGGCGTGGAGGCCTTCTCCTAGACGCGCCTTGCGGATGAAGAAGCAATCTCCCTCGTGTCCTATGTTGTTGAAACGTGCCGGAATTACCCCTACTGGATTTTGCTCCCAGGCGAGTATACCCCTTACCAATTGGAGATGATTCGTCAAATACTACGAGGTATTCCGGCTGCAACTTGCTGATCTTCGGGCTGCAGGAGACTTTTCTGTTGGAATGATATAAGATGTAACTACCTAGACCTCCACGGCCCTGAAGCCATTAATCGGAAGATGCCGAGCACTTCTTCAGAAATCAAATAAGAGGTTGTGTTCTATCCACCCTCCAGCACTATACGTAACTTTTGGTATTCAGATCTAATTTGTACTGCTCGCGCTTGAGCCATGGTGTTAATTACATCAGTGGAAAACATTTCAACGGAAGACATTCTTTGAATTTCAAGGCTTTTACTTAGGAAAAAGTTTTCTATTTCTTCTGTAGATTTCGATGAATACACTCTAGTATTTTTATTCCAGTAGCGAGATCCGACAAGAATGATTTTTTACAAAATTGATGCTACTATCGTTACATCGCGCGTAAGCAGCTTACAGTAGCTTACACACGACACAAAGGAGGACAGCCATGAGAGAAGACTATATGGACGCGACAGGCACTGTGTTTAATATCCAGACCTATTCAATCCACGACGGGCCAGGCATCCGTGTGACTGTTTTCCTGAAAGGCTGTCCGCTGCGCTGTAAGTGGTGCGCTAACCCGGAGAGCAACGAGACCTTTCCTCAACTAATGACATACTCCAGCAAATGCACAGGCTGCGGCACCTGCTTTTCTGCCTGCCCAAAGAACGCTATCAGCCTGAAGATCGAGGGCGACAAAGGGTGGGCGGTAACTGACCGGACTCGCTGCGTCAACTGCGGAAAGTGCGTCGATGCCTGTCCGAATGAAGCCCGCGAAATTGCCGGCGAGACGATGACCGTGCGGCAGGTGCTGGACAAGGTGCTGAAGGACAAGCTCTTTATCGACGCCTCCGGCGGCGGCATGACGGTCAGCGGGGGTGAGCCCCTGATGCATCCAGAGTTTACAGCTTGCCTACTGCACACGGCGCAGGAAGCTGGGCTGCACACCGCAATTGAGACCTGCTCGTTCGCAAGCCTGGATATCATCGACGAGATTTTCAAGAACGTCGATCTTGGTCTGCTGGATATCAAGCACATGGATTCCGCGGAGCACAAGCGCCTGACAGGTGTACCAAACGAGACAATCTTAGCTAACATCAAGCACATTCATAATGATTTGCATGTACCGGTCATTATCCGTGTCCCGACGATACCCGGATACAATGATTCCGATGAGAACATTGCCGCAACGGCACGTTTCACAGCGGAGGAACTGGGAACAGATATTGCAGTGCATCTGCTGCCGTATCACCGGCTTGGTGAGAGCAAGAATGAGAGCCTGGGCAAGAAAATGGATCTGAGCACAGACATCCCCTCGGACGAGCACATGCGACATCTGCTGTCGATCGTTGAGTCCTACGGGCTGCAAGGCCAGATCGGGGGATAATTGCTCGGCTAACACATGCAGGATATGCTTAGTTGCCCGACGATTCATATTGGGGCAAGGCTTTTGGGTTTAATATGAGCAGGTGCCTGTCCAATCTCACAATATGCCTGCGTCATGTTCGATCTTAATAATCTCAAACAGGCAAACGATTATGACGGCATCATAAAAAGCTCCTTGAGGTTTTGTTGCGCCTCTTTATAAGCCTGGTCGTTGTCCGCCAATTCCTGCTTGCACTGTTGTATCTTGGCTTCAGCCGCGTCCATCCTTCTATATTGTTCAACTCGATTTCAACGTATCTCCTTAAGGACGATGTCACAAAGACATATATTATGGCCGCGGTCTCCGCTCTTGTCCCGATCGTGTTCATGCTCATCCTCAAAAAAGGATGAAAAAAGTACAAAAAGTGTAAGGTTGTGATGGATAGAATAAGGCTGAATACATCCCCGTTTATAGAAGCGGGCGAAGCTTTAAAAGAGAAATTCGGCGGCACCTATATAAGCTTTCAAATAGATATTATGTTGAAAATGCAGACGGAGAATTTGACCGAGGCTATTGGTAAGGCCAAAGAGTTCATCGAAAGCTGTTGTAAGACAATATTTGAGGAATGCCGCCTCCCTTGGGACAAGGACTGGAACGTCAGCAAGCTCGTCAAGGAAACCATGAAGATCCTTGAGATCGCCACTGAAAACGTTGATGCTACGAGCACCGAGGGCGAGACGGTAAAGCCATACTTGGGAATCTTCATGGGTTAGCAGGGAATATTGCCGAGCTTCGAAATCCTTACGGCAGCGGTCACGGCAAAAGCGCAAGCTTCAAAGGGCTCAACGTACGTCATACAATGCTCGCTGTCGGCAGCAGCATCACTCTCGTAAACTATCTCTGGGATACATATGAGTGGAGGGAAGGAACTGGTAGAATTCGATAGATGATATTACTGGAGGATAATTCCATAGCAGAATAAGATAACGGCAGTCATTAATAAAAATCGATGACTCTAATCAATGATAAATTAGTGGACATTTAGTGGACAACTTTACGAAAAATCACTTTATGTTACTTGATGATAACGTACTAAGGATCAAAAAACCTTGATATTAGGCCAATTTATTGAATGTCGCTTTATGTTAGTTAACGGAAAGATGGTAACTACGAACCAGAGGTCAGGCGTGCCAACAAGGGGCTGTAACAAAAGTCCCACAAAAACCGTTTTGAGTCGAAAGAATCAAAGCGGTTTTTGATGTTGTAAAAGAGGTTGTTTCTGCAAAAAACCTTGTAAAAAGCGGAAAAATCCGGTATAATAT
>JAAYJC010000191.1 GCA_012523085.1 Clostridiales bacterium | reverse complement strand
TAATGAAACTGATATGAACCATTTAAAACAATTCGAGGAGAGTGCATTATGAAGGATTTTAAAGGAAAAATCGCTTTTATTACCGGCGGTGCGTCGGGCGCCGGTTTCGGACAAGCTCAGATATTCTCTGAGGCGGGTATGAAGGTTGTTATAGCCGATGTGCGTCAGGACCATCTTGATGAGGCTATGGCGTATTTTAAGGAAAAGGGCGCTCCAGTGCATGCCATTAAGCTGGATGTTACAGACCGCGCCGCATATGCGGCGGCTGCCGATGAGGTGGAAAAGGTATACGGCGCGGCTCCGGATCTGCTGGTTCTGACAGCCGGCGTTAATGTGTTCGGGCCTGCCGAAGCATCGACCTATGACGATTTTGACTGGGTGGTCGGCGTGTGCTTCGGGGGCGTCGTCAACGGTCTTATTACCTTCGTACCGCGCATGATCAAAGCCGGAAAGGGCGGTTATATTGCCGCCACCGTATCCTGGGGCGCCTTTGGCGCAGGCTCGTCCACAGCGCCGTATTCCGCGGCAAAGGCCGCCGTTTTAAACCTGATGGAGAGCTACCATATCGCGCTCAAGCCCTACGGCATCGGCGTATCGGCAATCTGCCCGGCAAACATCCGCTCCAGAATTTATGAAGCGGCGATTCAGGGTCGTCCCGAGCAGTACAGCAACACCGGTTACAATGTTACCGAGGACACGCAGAAGCTCCTCGCGTCAATCCATGCCAACGGGATGGATCCGCGCGTTCTTGCCGATTGGCTCAAGAAGGGCATCGAGAATGAGCAGTTTTTGATCGTTCCTTATCCGAGCGGACCGAGGATGGTTGAGCTTGCCCTTGAACGCTTTGTCGATTATGCAAGCCCCGAGGGAATGAAGCGTCTGGAAGAAAAGAGAAAGCAGCCGCCCACAGAGGAAGAAAGAAGGCACAACGCGGAGAGAGAAGGCTACGATGTGTCCGCCGCGCGTGCACCGGGTTCGGCACCGTCTGGCCCGGCGGCTCCGTTTAAGGATGTCGGCTTCGGCAAAGCGAAAAAAGACCTCGACTGGATCGATCCCGCTAAGAAAGTCAACTGAGAATAATTTCAAAGAGGCTGCCGCGAGAGTATGTTATGCTTTCGCGGCAGCCTCTTTTGCTTGCTTGTTTTTTCATCTGGTATTTAATTTATTTTCTACAGACAACATCGCATTCTTGTGGTATAATTATTCATATAATGATATTTGCTGGGGAATTTGTGAACATGAGGTAGGTTAGTTATCCATAACCTGACAAACAATAGCCAATATGTTTAGCATCATATCAACGGAAGAAATCGATTTGGCCGCCAAATATGACGGCGGCCATTTTCAGGTGTTAAAAAAGCATCACATTTTCTCCTTACTATTTGTGCTGTCGCTTCGCGGCAGAATGGAGGTTCATATGTACAATTTCAGACCCTATAACGATAGAAACTGGAGAATGCGTGAGCGCATTCGCGACAGGATTATTCAGGGCGACGCCGAAAAAACTGTTCTCCGCACAGAAGCAAACGAGCTGTATCATGACATAATGCCGATCATAAGAAATCCGCTGATCGGTAAATATCTCATTGAACGCATGACGCTCACCCTTGAAGACGAGGATTATTTTGTCGGCAACAAGGCAAAATACTTCTGCGGGGCCAGCGGCGTTTCATGGCCGCTGATGATCGATATCGAAAATGAGTGGACGCTGAAGGATGACGGGCTGTGGCATAATCCCGAAGGCCAGGAGGTGCGCCTTTCGATCTCTCAGGCAGATATCGATACCATACGCAGGCTGACGCCGAAGTCTACCCGGGCGTTTTCCGGCGGCGCCGGCGACGCCTGGATGCCCGACGGCGCCCGGGATTTCTTCGACCTCATGGCCTGCGATTACGGGCGGCCCGGCCGTCCGGGAAATCTGGTTTCGCCGGGGCACCTGACGCCGGGCTGGCCGAAGATCATCAATGTCGGGTATGAAGCGATCCGCAGACAGGCTCAGGATTTCCTGGATCAGCGTCATGGCAACATCATGGGCGACGATATGAGAAAATACATATTCTATAAGGCGGCGGCAATCTGCTGCGAAGCGGCGACCATTCTGGTAAAACGTTATGCCGATCTTTGCAGCGCAAAGGCTGCCGAAACAAAAGATCCCGAACGCAAAGCCGAGCTGCTGAAGATGGCGGACAGCCTTGAATGGATTTCGAAAAACCCGGCGCGGAACTTCTGGGAAGCTTGCCAGGCCGTTCTTCTCTATCAGCTTTTCTTGATGACGATGGGC
>JAAYJC010000190.1 GCA_012523085.1 Clostridiales bacterium | reverse complement strand
TCGGAGGTGTACGCACAGCAATGTGTTTAGCTGACCGATACTAATAAGCCGAGGGCTTGACCTTATCTAAGGCGCAGGCTTTGTTCTGCCTCTTGCTTCATCTTCTTTCATTATTCGGTTTTGAAGGCACAAGTTCATATTATGGTTAACTATACATAGGCACCTTTATCTCAGTTGGTAGAGCACCTGACTCTTAATAAGGGCGTCTAGGGTTCGAGTCCCTGAAGGTGTACCAAACTCTTCTCCGGTTACTGGCAGTTGGTTATTTGATGCAGAATAATACACCGAAAAAACGCAAAAGCTCCGTCTGATAGCAACTGATTCCTAGTAACTATGTGGCCCGTTGGTCAAGTGGTCAAGACGGAGGCCTCTCACGCCTCAAACAGGAGTTCGACTCTCCTACGGGTCACCAAATTCGTTTTATCTATGGTTTGACTTTTGATGCTCTCTCGTTTATCGAAACGAACTATAAAAGTAAAAAATATAATTGACAACAGAGAACACAAACATTATAATTGCATGTATCGGCTATTCCGATCACATAGTCGGTGTTTATAACGATGAGGGTCCACCCGTTCCCATTCCGAACACGGCAGTTAAGCTCATCAGTGCTGAAAATACTTGGCTGGCGACGGCCCGGGAAAATAGGTCAATGCCGACACATATAATCCTCAATAGCTCAGCCGGTAGAGCATGCGGCTGTTAACCGCAGGGTCGTTGGTTCGAGTCCAACTTGGGGAGCCAGGATAGCGGTATTGCCGTCACGATAATATCGTGGCGGCAATACTTCTAAAAATGATTATCGGGGCCTTTAGCTCAGCTGGTCAGAGCAACCGGCTCATAACCGGTCGGTCCGGGGTTCGAATCCCTGAAGGCCCACCATACAAAAAATAAACCGAGAAATGAAAGTCTGTCCTCTGATATCTCGAAGGGGTATAGCTCAGTTGGTAGAGCATCGGTCTCCAAAACCGAGTGCCGAGGGTTCAAGTCCTTCTGCCCCTGCCATTTCAAGCAGTCCCGCCAAACGGCGGGGCTGCTTGTTTTTAGATAAACAGCGGAGTAGCGGGGTTTTTGCGCTTCTGTTATACTTCGCTATATACTGCCCGGACCTGCTTCCCCTTACTGCCTTTGCGCAGCATATCCAGTTCAATTATCACACTACTCCTTTTCTGTCTGTAACTGCAACTGACAGCCAGTGCTGTGCAGCTTACGGTATTTCCTCCTGTCTGCTAGAATCGATTTAGTGCCGACATGATTGAACATACAGCCCCCAATAAATACAAAAACGTTTAACCCAATGCGTAAAAAAATATCAATCACTTGCCAAATGTCAATATATATCCAAAGAAAGCTTCAATATGTCCCGAAAGAGCGGCGGCGTAAGCATATAGAAGCAATGTTTATTCCGCCCAAATACTCGATGTTATCGCAGCATAAAACCGCAATGAAAGACGGTTCAGGCGCTTACGCTATTTGTATTTGCCAAATTCCGGACTGCCGAGTAACGCGTCATCATTCAGTCCGGGAAAATCTTCTTCAATACATTCCGGAAAATCGGACACATCGGACTCTTCCTCTTTTTCTGAGCTTTGTTCCTTAAGCTTAAAACGACCGACCATCTCAATGAGATTTCTGGCTTGGCCGGACAATTCTTCACTGGCGGAAGCGCTTTGTTCAGAGGAGGCTGAGTTGGCCTGAACGACCTGCGATACCTGCATAATGCCCTTGTTGATTTGCTCAATTGACGCAGCTTGTTCATTGGAAGCTAGGGCAATATCACCGACCAGGTCAGCAGCCTTGCCAACTTCATTTAAGATATCGTTCAAGGCTTTTGCAGTCGCTTCGGCAATAACAGTACCGCCTCGCACCTTGTTGATGGAATCTTCTATCATATATGATGTCTCTTTGGCGGCTTCCGCACTTTTTTGTGCGAGATTCTTCACTTCCTCTGCGACCACAGCAAAGCCTTTACCTGCCATACCGGCCCGGGCTGCTTCAACTGCCGCATTCAGAGCAAGGATGCTGGTTTGAAATGCGATATCGTCGATCACTTTTATGATTTTGTTGATGCTTTTTGAGGAATCATTGATATCATCCATGGCCTTGAGCATTTCCTGCATTTGTTCATCCCCGGTGACGGCAAGTGTTTTTGTATGCTCAGCCAGATCCTTGGCATTATTGGCGTTTTCTGCATTACGCTTGGTTTGTGACGAAACCTGGTCCAAGGAAACAGTAAGCTCTTCGACCGAGCTTGCCTGCTCCGCGGCTCCCTGCGAGAGGGCCATACTGGAATCTGACACTTGGTTTGCGCCCGCTGCAACCTGATCTGCGGAGGTTGCGATGCCGGTCAGCAGATTGCTGATATCCCTAACCAGATCGGACAATTTTTGACCCAATAAATCCTTATCAGAGCGTATCTCGACATCTACGGTCATGTCACCGGATGCTATTATTTCAACAGTCAGCGCTTGATTACGGGTGCTTTCAACAACCGTTTCAAAGGATCTGGCCAACATACCAATTTCATCGTTTCCTGCCATGTCGACTTGAACATCAAGATCGCCTGCTGCAAGCTTGTCGGCTGCAAGTGCCATTTGTTCAAGCGGCTTGCTGATCAGGCCGGCAAAGATTTTGGATGTGAAGAGCGATAACGCCGCACCTACCACAAAAACGACGCCGATAACGGCAATCATAATCAGCGCCAGTGTATTGTTGCTATCGGCGTTGTTTTTGGCATTCTCCGCGCAATGCGCCATTAGTTGTGTAAAGTTATCCCAGAGGATATTTCCCGCATCTTTTGATTCATTCAAAATAACGTCATAGGCAAAATCGTTACTATTTTGGCTGACGAAAATGGTTGCTTTTCTGATAAAGTCCTTATATATGCCCCAATTTGCCGTTGTCTGCTCGAACAGATCCACAGTTTCAGACTGGTTTTTATCAAGCGTCAAGGCAAAATCATTAATTTTTGTTGATACGGAATCGGATAAAGCGGTGAGAGAATCGATTCTTTCATTTGCTTCCCGGTATGTAGAAAATGTTGCCATTTCGAGGGCCGAATAGCGAAGCATTTGAAATTCACCGGCAGCCTGACCGATATGAGAAAGGCCCAATGTGTTTGTTTCGTAAAGTTTGTCGCCGGCATTTTTTAATTTCAGAATACTGAATACACCTGCGATACCGAGAATCAGGGAGAATAAAGTGATCAAAAGGAATCCTAATGTCAGTTTGCGTGCAATTTTCATGTTACGAATGGTTGTCTTCATGTTCTTCTTCCTTATCTTCTTTTGGTTTCCTGGAGTAATGTGGGAAAGGACTACTGACCTTGTTTTGCACATGATATTTAAGGAGTGCTAGCGCGGAAGGCTTTTCCCACCGGTAAAAAACGGTTTGGTTTGCGATGCGGCGCCTGCAAGCGGAATGGTTTATCAGAATATATATCGATAGAAAAGCATAGTAAGGTTAGAAATATTATAAAGGGATTGTTTAACGCGGCAAATATATGATCCCATTTAGCAAAAGAAATTCCGATATTATGCACTCAGATTTTGACGATATTCATAACATACTTGACAGATATTTTGCTGAAGACACACTATTCAAGAGAAGCCCGGCGGCGGTTACCTTTAAAATCGATGTACAGGACAACGAGACAGAGTATTTGGTAAAAGCTGAGCTTCCCGGGATACGGAAGGAAGATATCAATATTTCTATTGACAAAGGAAGGCTTGGTATCTCGGTCAAAAAAGAACAATGTCATAGACATTGAGGTCGAATAGCCAAAAGAAACAGGCAGTTGTGAAATGCATGTAATGCGTTCCACAACTGCCCCTTTGGTACTGCTGTCGGATGTTTTAGTAAAATACTTTGCTAACGTATTTTGAATTGCATAAAAACAGGAGCCCCTGATAGTTGAGCTTGAATGTAATCAGATCTCCGACTGCGATATTTTGCTCGGAATCCGTAATATCGATGACCATATGATCGCTGCTTGCGCCGAGAACAATCATGTTCGGATCAAAGGGAATTAAGCCGTCAATATTCACGTCCTGCCTTCCCAGAGCGACAATTGCCCTTTTTCGGAGCCCATTGTCGGAAAACACCGGTATGTTGCCAAAAGCGTCGCGTCCGGTCTTGCCTATTGGTATAGAGGGTTTTATCTTTACTTCAATGACTTCCGTTTTAAGTAAAAAAGCGTCCTGATGAAGCCATGGAATCCTGTAATCATGTGTCGTGTCCGTGCCAAGTAAAATACCCTCACCAATTCTGAGCTGATTAATCCCCGCCGGCATTTCGTTGCTTTCGATCAGTTTCAGCGAAGAAGTCCCTCCGCCGGAGATGAATTCCAGTTCGGCTCCGGTTATTGACTCGACTTCCTTCGCTGTTTCGATTAAAAGGCTCAAATTGTGTATAGTCGGTAAAACGCCGCCGTAGCAACCCATGTTTGTGCCGATACCGCTTAGCGTGATCGCTTCCAGCGCTGTTGTTTCTTTTGCGATATCCAAAGCGTCTTCCGGCAGTACGCCCTCGCGAAGATCTCCTACATCAATCATCAGTATAATTTTATGGTTCTTGCCGGCGGCCTTTGCCGCTTTCGATAGGCCTTTAATGACAGAAAGCTCCGAGTTTACGCTGTAATCGGCATATTCGACGACACTTTTAACCGAGCTCAGCCGTGGAATTCTAAGCAATGAAATGCTCTGCGTAAAACCTTTTTTTCGTAAAGATATGATATTTTCCATTCGCGAGTCTGCCAGCCGGTCAATACCGCCCCGGATCATGGCTTCAACAATGCGCGGAATTGCGGTGAATCCCTTGGTGACACCCAGAATGTCTATTCCGAACGGTTTACAACGTTCAACAATCCGTTTCGCGTTTTCCTCAATTTTCGATAAGTTTATGTCAAGATATGTACCGCTGTTCAAATTTGCGTCCCCCATCCTCTTGGCCGAGTCCTAGATTAGCGCTTTGCGCAAAATACAGCGTCTAAACCCTCCATACATTGGTTTTTCGGCAGCGATCTCAAATCCGCTTGAAAGAAGGTTTTGTATGCTGAATGTATTATCCGGTGATACAGTCGCAAGCGCTTGCGTCGCGCCCAAATCCCGTGCACAAGAATCTTTCAGTGCGACAAAAAAGCGCTGAAGTCCATATCCGTTGTATTGCGGATCAATAAAGGTCGTATCGTATGTCACACATTGCAGGCGCTTTTCCGGTTCATAATCCAAATAAATGCCAAGATTTCGTGAACACTCCCGATTTACGACCATTAATGTGAAAGCGATGAGCGAATCGTTAAAAAAAGCGCCGAAACATGCATCCAGCAAGAGAGAATCCGTTAATTCCTCTATCGTGGTTGAAACAAACGTGTTTTTGTCTTTTATGCAGCCATATACCCGGTTTTGCAACGATATAATATCTTCAATATGTTCCGTGCCGCATCTTTTTATCGTCAATTCAATTTTTGATCCGTTTTTCTTGAAAAAGCTCAGTGTTTCTTCATCCATCCGGTCATTCGGTTTCCTTCCGCAAGGTAGTTCGTTTCATACACTTTAGCCGTAAAGCTGTTAATATCGACAGTAATAGACAAAACAAAGGCTAGAATATGGACATGTTACACAAATATATCATAACTTACGAAATGTCGGTTGTCAAGCTTGTCATTTATCAGCGCGGCTGTAATGTATTAAACCCGGGTTTCAGGAAAAAACCCGGGTTTGTTCGATTGCGCTCGTGAGGGTATCCAAGTCGGAAATTGGAGGGAGGCAGCGATCGACGATGCAAACCATTGCGTCATTATGCTCCGCGTTTTCTTTATAAACGGCAAAGGGATGAAACTTGCGTATAATGCTCCGCAGCTGGGCATTGTTCCGGGGAAGCTCGACTTTTACCCCGCCTGACATGTCCAACAGGGCTGCCGACAGCAATGCCGTATGCGCACGCGGAACGGCGTTTATCTCTCCGGCCAAAGCAGAAACGATTTTATCATACGCATTTTTATATTTTTCCGCATTGGTCAGCGTATATACCCTAAGGAATACACCGGCTGCGATGGAATTACCTGAGGGAAGAGCGCCGTCATAAGTGTTTTTGCTTTTCACCGGCAAATCCGTCACATCGTTTCCCGAAAGCCATAAAAGACCGTCATCATCCGCAAAAAGCGCCATCATGCTGTCACAGACTGTTATGCATAGCGAAAGCCAGGTATCGTCAAGCGTTGCCTGATGCAGCCGATACAAGGCCCAGGCGAAATACGCATAATCGTCGGAGGTGGCAAGATGCCGGAGCAGGCCATCCCGGTAGACTGCGTACAACCGGTTTCCCTTCATCATATTATCACGGATAAAGTCCGTGACCGAAAGCGCCAGCGTTACATATTTCTTTTCGTTCATGAGCCTGCCGGCTGTAGCCAAAGCGCTGATCATCAGGCTGTTAGAGCTTAAAAGGAATTTTTCATCTCTGGCCGGCGGAACGCGCTTGCGCCTTTCATGATAGAGCTGCTCACGGCAGCGCGCTGAGAAGGCCTCGTCCTCATCCGTCAGAATGCCTGTTTTAATGAGATTCGGAATATTAGAATGTTCAAAGTTCCCGAATTTAGTAATATTGTACAGCGTACAAAAGCGCTTTGCGTCCGCACCGCCGAGTACATGCTCGACTTCCTTGGGCGTAAACAAATAGTATTTTCCCTCAACACCTTCGCTGTCGGCATCAAAGGCCGTATAAAATGCACCCTCGGGCGCCAGCAGATCACGGATGCAGAATTCCAGTGTACGCTCTGCGATATCGTGCATGCCCGCCTCGGCATAGGCAATAGTCAGCATCGCATTGTCATACAGCATTTTCTCAAAGTGAGGTACGAGATATTCCCTGTCTGTGGAGTAACGGCAGAATCCTCCTCCTATATGGTCGAAGAGCCCGCCGAGAAACATGCGGGTTAAAGTATAATCGGCCATGTCGGAGGCTTCCTTGTCGTTAAAGCAAAGCGCATAACGCTTTAAAAACATCAAAGTGTGCGGGCTCGGAAACTTCGGCGCGGCGCCGAACCCGCCGTATTCTCTGTCGAAGGCTCTCCCGAGCTGGGCAAACGCTTTTTTCGCAGCGGTATCGTTAAGCTGCGCAGCGGAGGGTTCTTTGATATCGGACTGCGATGCAATATGCCGGGTGATGCGGTCGGATGCATTGATGATGTCATGCCTCTTGTTTGTCCAGATATCCAGAATATTTGAGATAAGGCTTTTAAACTGCGCCAGCGGAAAATATGTTCCGGCAAAAAAAGGCTTTTTATCCGGCGTCATGAAGATGGTAAGCGGCCATCCGCCGCTGCCGGTCATGGCCTGGCAGGCATCCATATAGATATGATCGACGTCCGGACGCTCTTCTCTGTCCACCTTGATGCTGATAAAGTGCTCGTTTAACAGCGCTGCCGCGTCCTGTTTTTCAAAGACCTCACGTTCCATGACATGACACCAATGACAAGTCGAATAGCCGATACTCAGGAAGATGGGCTTGTCCTCTTCTCTGGCTGTTTCAAAAGCTTCATCACACCAGGGGTACCAGTTTACAGGATTGCTTGCGTGTTGAAGCAGATACGGTGATTTTTCGCGGACTAATCTATTGGGTTTTCTGTCGTTTGACATCGGGCATCACTTCCTCAAAAATAAGCTGT
>JAAYJC010000189.1 GCA_012523085.1 Clostridiales bacterium | reverse complement strand
AGACTCCGATGATGCTTGCCACCAACAAACCGATAAAGAGCAAGGAAGATGCGGTGGATATCGTCCGCACGTATTTATCCCGATGGCGCATAGAAGAATATTTCAGGGCAAAGAAACAGCAGTATGGTTTTGAGGATTTCCGCGTCAGAAGCCTGATATCCATCAATACGCTAAATCAATTTCTGACGTATTGCCCCGGTTTTCTCGGAGTGCTTGCTGAAAAACCGGAATGGAATACTTTGAAGCAGGCAATTTTAAAAAGGCCAACGCCTTAAAAGAGAAAGTGCTGTTCTTCTACTACCGCATATCCAAAGGTGTTTCCGGCCTGCTGGCTCATGCTAATACCGGGATACGGGACTGGCAAAGGCGGCCTCCCAGAGAGAAATACCCGCAGTTGAAGATGAAACTGCCCGCATAAATATATCTTGCTTAATACTCCCGTTTGCCCGGTTTCTATCGGGCTTGATGATGTTTTCCCTTTTTTAGTCTTTTATCTTTGTTGTCTATTTCTCCCATCTGTTTTTTGATTTGCTTTCTCTTCGATTACTTTTTTGCCCCTTCATTTTGTCTTTTGCGGAAACTCAAGAGCTTTATCCCCGCGCCCGCTACCATAATATTTTGGGAAAATTGCATAAAAGTGATCAAATTCGGGAAATCTGGTAAATGGAAAAGATAACAGTATACAATTAATCGCCCACTATTCCCAATCGTAAAACATACCATTCCGGATCACCCGATATAGGATTCCGAATCGCATACAATTCATATATGAATTGGAAAGAATAAAAGACGCCAGAATATTGCAATAGAATGAAGACTGTATTAAAATACATCAAACTATCAACGGATAGTTTTTGTTTTACAAACAACGAAAGGAGACAGACTATGAAGAAAAAATTCGCATTGCTGCTTTCTATTTTAATGCTTTTTGCCTTGTTTGCAGGATGCAAAAAGCAAGGCGGAACGACACCGACCGGAGAACCCACGGGAGGTACCGCAACGCAGACACCGGATCAGACTGAGGAGCCCTCGCCTTATAATTTTGCCGCCGGCAAATTCGAGGCGGATGAAAATGGGTTTCCGTCTCAGGCTTATGAATACGCTCTCCCGCTGAGTACAGTTGAGGATGAGGTGTTAACATATTGGATGACCTGTTACACGCCGGGCTCTATACCTGAGGAAGGCTTCGGCAGCATGCCGTATCAACAAATGCTCAGAGAAACTACAGGCGTTGAAGTCGAGTATATCAACATCCCGAACGAGTCAAGAAGCGAAAACTTTTCGGTCATGCTGAACTCTGACGATCTGAGCGACATCATTTCCTCATTCTCGTTTTTTTATACGGGGACACCCAAAAGCGCTGTCGAGGACGGTTATATCGCTAACCTTTACGACTACAGGGAATATATGCCCAACTATATGTATCAGGCCGTGCGTTTTGACGATATTGACGTGTACAACACGATCATGTTCGACAGCACGACAATTTTGTGGTTCCTGACCATGCTCGAGGACCCGATGGTGGGCATGAACTACTGCACCAGAGGAGACTGGCTCAATAAGCTAAACATCGATCCCGCGTCGGTCGTGACCTATGATGATGTCCACGATATGCTCACCCGCTATAAGACGGAGTTGGATGTTCAGTGGCCGATGCAGATCTGCAGTACGATCGAATTCCAGCCGTCACAGTTTTTTGCCGGCTATGATACGGCTCTTTATGTAAGCCCGTCTACGCTGCCGGTTCCCAAAGTCGTCAATGGTGTTCCGCAATTCACACTTATCCAGCAAGATGACCTTGAAGCGCTGACGCTGCTGACGACCTGGTATCAGGAGGGACTTATTGACCCCGCCTGGGCCGGAACGGCAACCAATCAGGATATCGCTTCGCAGATAACGACCGGCGTTTCGGGCTATGTGCCGTTCAATCCGGGTGAAATCAAAGGCTACGAGGACACCTCTACAGATCCCGACGCCGAATGGGTTGCGCTCACCAAGGTCAGAAAGACGCCGGGGCAAGCCTTTAAGATGGGCAGCAAGCTTGGACACTTCTCCTACGGCAGCAACGCAATCAGCGCATCATGCAAGAACATTCCGCTTGCGATCACCTATTGTGATTATTTCTATAGTCCTTCAGGCTCCTGGCAGGCCAGCTACGGCAAGGAAGGCCATACCTATACGCTGGATGAAAACGGAAATCCGCAGCTGACCGACTTCGTTTTGAACAACCCCGATATGCTGGGCGTAGCCTGGGTTATGATCATGAACGCCATCAACAGCTTTGTCGACCCCGGCATTGAATGGCATGTCAGAAGCTATGCTTATCCGGGCGGCGAGAGACTGCTGAACATGATGAAGGTAACATGGGCCGAACCAAACTATTCCGGCGAATATGACTGGCCCAGCAGCCTGAAATTCTCCGATGATCAAAACGCGGAGCTTGCTACCCTGCGAGCCGATGCGAACACGTATCTCAACGAGAACTTCCTTGGGTTTGTTGACGGCTCCAAGCCGCTCAGCGAGTGGGATGCCTATGTGCAGGGCATAAACGATATCGCACTGACAAGGTGCCAGCAAATCTATCAGGAAGCCTACAACACCTTTATTGCAAGCATAAATGCATAAAATAGCAACCGGATAAACAGAACACACAAAGGGGGCGCGTCGTGCAACGCGCCCCCTTTGCGTGTTCAGCGGAGGTCAAAAGTACTAGGCATGGCGGCTCAAAGCTTTGTATTGGCTGTCGCACAGCGCAATCTTTTTTTGCTTATCGGGTGCGGAGAGCTCGTAAACGAGATAATCGGGAGAAATACGCGCAACCAGCGCTCCGACGCCGGGCGCCGTAAAGGGCTGGTGGGTATCGATGTTTAAAATATGACGGTAGGCCTGAGAAAACCTGTTGGCATAATCCCCAGCCGGGACGGGGATATTTAGAAAAGATTTCTCCACATACTGTCCGGTTATAGAAGCGTGAAGGTGCACGCCATAAATCAGCTCGCACAGGTTTCCGTGCAAGTCGAGAATTCTATGGACATATTCGCAGGCCTCCTGCTGGCTCCTCAACTGCCTGTTCGTATTCATCAAATGTCCGGTATCCAGCATAATGCCCTTGTTTTCGTAATGGATTTTATCCAGCATGTATCGGGTGAGGTCCGGATCTGTCATCGAAAAGCCTTTCCACCACAGATTTTCAAGCAGAAGCTTAAAGCTGTACCGTGTTCCGTCTGTCAGGATATTGATAAGCTCAGCCGAGGCGTCAATGACGTCTTTGTCTGTATGCTCCCATATATAAGTAAAGCCCTCTTCCAGTGATACATCCGAAACATGAAACACAGCGTATTTTACACCCATGCTTTCTGCGTAATCCATATCCGCTTTAAATTGTGCGATAAAATCGTCCCGATTTTTCGCGGAAAATACCGATTGCACGGTTTCGGGCGATCCGAATTTCCGTCTCAGAGCCGCCTCGTTTCCGCGCCAGAAATCCACCCAGTCCGAGTAAAAAATCAGGTGGCAACCGATCGCCATATCGGGACGTATAATTTTCCTGTCATCGGTGCCGTATCGGATAAACTCCACCCCCTCGGCATGACAAGCACGGATATATGCCGCCATGTCCGCAGAGGATCTAAAGTCGCTCAGCGATTGGTTTTCGCTGACCGCATTAACAAGCGTAACCATAATGCTCTCCCGCTCTGCAATAGTTTCATATGTGACTGATTTTACAGGAATCTGCGCTAATACACAATGGGT
>JAAYJC010000188.1 GCA_012523085.1 Clostridiales bacterium | reverse complement strand
GCCCTGAAAAATAAAATGAACAAAGGGGAATTTCTCGGCAGCTTTGCTCCCTTCGGATACGCAAAGTCCCCCGAAAACAAGAATCAGCTTGTTATAGATGAGGAGGCCGCGGCTATCGTGCGGGATATGTTCCGTTGGAAATTGGATGGCTGCTCGGTATCAGGAATTGCAAAAAGGCTGAATGAGCTGGGTATTCCGGCTCCATCGGTATATTGCCGTCAAAAATTCCCATGCAAAAGTAAAAAGCCTCTGCGTAATACCGGCTGGCATGACAGCGTTGTAAAGAAAATGCTCTGTAATCCCGTATATCTCGGACATATGGTCAATGGCATGTCACGAACACGCCCGGAGCTGGGCTACACCACCGAAAGGGTATCCCGTGAGCAATGGGTTGTAGTGGAAAACACGCATGAACCTATCATATCCCAACAGGATTTTGATGCGGTTGCTGATATGTTCCGTGTTTCAACGGAAAAATTCTATAAGGAAAATGGAAAGTACGAGGATTTACCGGACACAGAGAATGTTCTGAAAGGGTTTGTATATTGCAAACACTGCGGTCGTGCATTGAAGCGGGTGCGAAATATCTCTTTTTACCGGGAATACATTACCCATACCTATATTTGCCGGTATTGTGGCGGTGTTGAGGCCCAAGGGACCGGAAAACGAATTAAGGAATCCGAATTGCTGGAAACCGTCTCGGCTGTTGTCAGAAAGCAGATCGCATTGTGCGCCGACATGGAAAGCATGATTGAACGCGCAGGGGCTTTGGACAGTAATTTGCAAAGACAGCGCAGCCGGGAAGCTGAAATTGACCATCACAAAAAGGAAATCAGCCGCATAGATAATCGTTTGAGAACCCTGTACATGGATAAATGCGACGGATTATTTGATGAAACGGAATATGTCCGAATGAGACAAAGCTATGAGCAGAACAGGGAGGCTTTTACCGTCCGGTTGGCTGAACTGACTGCTGAACAGGAGCGTTTATCCGCTATGGCGATTCCAAACAATCAATACATCACAGCCTTTCGCCCCTTTTACGGTGAAAAGACCTTAACCAGGGAAATGCTGCTGGCTCTTGTGAAGCGGATTGATGTACTCAGCGACAAGCAGATCGAAATCAATTTCCAGTATAAAGATGAGTACGAAGCACTTGTAGTCGCAGCGCAGGAAAGCAAGGCTATTCTCACTTGTGAAGGTGAGGTGATGGCAGGATGATAAATCAGAAAACACTCGCCTACTATTTGCGCAATTCCGCTGACGATGAAACCATCGGGGACAGCATGAGCATATCGGGACAACGCGGTATCCTCGCCGAGTTTGTGAGTACACATCCCGAATTAAGAGATTGGAACATCATTGAGTTTTCAGACGATGGCTACAGCGGAACTACCTTTCAGCGGCCTGATGTGAAAAAGCTGCTGGAGGGCGTCCGGCGCGGTGAGATAAACGGTATTATCGTGAAAGACCTATCCAGATTTGGCCGGAATTATATTGAAGTCGGGGATTATCTGGAACAAATCTTTCCTTTCCTTGGCGTCCGGTTTATCTCCGTCAATGACGGATTTGATTCCGCCAAACTGGAATGCTCGGCAGGTGATGTCAGCATAGCGTTCAAAAATCTGCTGCATGACTATTACGCAAAGGATATTTCCAACAAGCTCCGCGCCGTATGGAAGCTAAAGAAAGAACGCGGAGAGTACATCTCTCCCGTTGCCTTTTTCGGTTATATCAAGGACACGGGCAATAAGCACAAGCTGGTGGTGGATGAACCTGCCGCCGCTATCGTCCGGCGCGTGTTCGCGCTTATCCTCACCGGAAATACAACCGGCCAGACTGCCCGGCTGTTAAACGAAGAAGGTCTCCCTGCACCGGGAGCATATAAGCTTAGAAATGGTCAGCATTGCAATGGTAATAAGCTGACCAGGAATAATTCCTGGACGGGAACCACTGTTTACAACATCATTCGTGACTTGCGCTATACCGGTTGTATGGTGAATGGAAAACGCGCTTACGATACTATATCGAGCAAAAAATTCCGGCTTCTTCCGCAAGAACAGTGGATTATCCGTGAAAACACCCATGAGGCCATTATATCCAAAGAAGATTTTGAAAAAGCGCAGCTTTGCATCAAAAGAAACAACAAACGCTCACAACAGAAAGAAATCAATCTTTTATCCGGCAAGGTCCGTTGTGGAATTTGTGGGTATATGATGCAGCCCGACGCAGACAAACAACGAAAATACCGGTGCAGACGTGCGAAGTACGCGGAAGTGGGAGCTTGCATTACCGAGGGCGTTCCGAAAAAGCAGATCGAAGAAGCGGTGTTCGCCTCCATACGGATTTTAACGGAAGCCTTGTTTGAAAAAGATAGTCAGATACGAGAAGCAAAGACAAAGAAGCCGGAAGTCGTACCTGTAAATCACATGGAACAACTTCACTTCCTGAAAAAGAGAATGGATTCCATTAAGAGAAAGAAAATGCTTCTTTATGAACAATACTCCGATGAAAATATTTCCAAAGTGGAGTATATGGAACAACGGAATAGTTGTGATACCCTGCTCCGGGAACTGGAAGATCAGGCGGTTGCCATAGAAAAAGAAATGCTGGTAAAAGATACATTGCCGGACAGTCCTGAGTTAAACCTGCTCCGAGGCATTGATTTAACGGCAGGTCTAACCCGTGAACTTGTTAAGGCATTGGTAGATAAAATACTTATTTATGATGATACCCGAATTGAAATTGTATGGCAGTTCACAGGCTATCCCTTCGAGGATATTGCTCGACAAAAAAAGGAGGTTTTCCATGAAACAGCATGAAAAGGTGGCAGCCGTTTACTGCCGTACTGCACGGCCCGATGATTTTGCGATATTGGGACAGAAAGACAGACTTGCCCGATTGGCAAATGCCAAAGGGTATGATAGCATTAAATATTATCAGGATAATGGATACAGTGGCTTAAACTTTGAACGTCCTGCATTTTTACAGATGTGCGAAGACATCCAAGCCGAAAACATACAGTGCATTCTGGTTTATGATATATCAAGAATTGGGCGAAATTCCCTATCAGTATGCAAATGGCTTAATGAAATACGGCTTAGCGGAATCACTGTTATCTCGCTTGATAATGACCTGAATCCATATTATTTAATAAATATTTGCTAAAAAGTATTAGTCCCTACTTGACAGCATCTTATGATGAAATAGGATTGTTAAAGCCATCAGATATATCAACATCAGGATACAGGCTGTATGATGATGAAGAAATAAACAGGCTGATGCAGATATTATTTTTCAAAGAATTAGGATTTTCTTTAAAG
>JAAYJC010000187.1 GCA_012523085.1 Clostridiales bacterium | reverse complement strand
CTTTGACCCCTCACCTCCCTGATTTTTTGCGACAGCGACTGCTATACTGCGTATCTGACGGCAACAGTAAATATTGTTAACACCGTCTTTTATAAGCAATATTGTAAATGTTATCATAGACCGTATTTATTTTCAATCGGCTTTTCCGGTACGCAATCGCAAGATGAACAGTCGTTCACCACTATATGGTAGTTTGTTTTAATGCTGCGCTATACTGCTCATTTTTTTATATAACATTTGATTTTAATGAAAATCATCATATAATCTGCCGTACAACCCGGCGAAACCTCGCCTCAGCCAAAGCGTTATTACCAGTTATCGGTTATTTTCAGAAAAGAGCTCCACCGATTTTCAGGTAAGCAATCCCCAAATATTAGGCACCACATTTTATCCTTTCCGGTTATGGTTTTGATTGTCTTGCCTTTTAAATACAATCGGAAAAGCTTCCCTGCCGTGAACTCCGACAGGAAAGCTTTTCTCTAAGCGGTCTGTTTGTCCGTTAAGGAGAGATTATGCACCAAACCTCTCCGTAAATGCGTCGTAAGCCGCCTGATGGATCTCCAAAGCCTCAGACCATCCAAGCTGCTCAAGTCCTGCGACATAACTGCTCCATTCGCTGAGCGGTTTGGAGTTGTCAACAAACTGGAGGAAGTTCTCGGAAATATAGGTCTTGATATCAGAGCCGAGGTCGGCAAGACGGGAGTTTTCCTCGATACCGAAGGTAATGGCGGTAGGCCATGCCATTGATCCGTCATAACGGTAATAGTTCGGGTCATCCCAGAACGTGTGGAATTCGGCAAGCTTCTCTCCGCCGGGGATCGCGTATGTTCTGCTGCGCATCACAACGCCGCCTTCAAACACATCGTTCATTGCATATTGCAGCAGCGCCCAGGACATACCCCCAGGCTGATTGATCAAGAAGTCGGTCAGCATCGGCTTGCCTTCTTCGTCGTAGTAGAAGGTATAACCCTCTACGCCGTAGTTCGAGAAGAATACGCCGCTGGGGCTGTAGAACCAGTCACAGTAGCTGACAAGAAGCGGAATGTTCTCACAGTTTGTGCTGACGGCCCAGGAGCCGATGCCAATCCATGTACGGACATCGCCGAGATGGAAAACCTGATCCTCGGTCAGAACGGGCTTATGCAGCGGCACCCAGTATGCATTGGGGTCTACGTTGTTGATGCCCGAATAGTCGTTTGCTTCCCCGGGAATCAGGCCAATAACGCCGATTGAGCCGTCCAGAATTTTATCCATGACATTCGGGTTACCTTCAGCGGCCATCCAGTTAGGATCAAATAGCCCCTCATTCCACCATTGATTCATCATTGTCAGAAAGTTTAGGTCCTGTTGCCTGGAGTTGGCAAACTGAACTTTGCCGTTCTCGATTAAAGGCGGCGCCACATTGGAAATTGTTGCGCTGCATATCGTGTCAAATGCGCTGAACATGCTGTGCGGGTCAAGAGACGTGTAAAGTAAAAACGGAGAAGCCGCGCCGATTTCCGTCTTATACATCAAAAGCAAATTATGGAAATCATCCATCGTAATGATATCGCTGTTGGTCATGCCGAGGCGCTCAAGCCAGTCACCGCGGGTTCCTATACTGTTACGCGTAACATACTCGGATTCCATGCACCAGAATTCATAAATGGTCTCGGGATAAGGCATGATTTTCGCCAGAACATTGATATCTTCCGGATGGTTATTCGCTTCATAAAAATAGTTCGGCATATAGTCCTTGTAATCATACAGATTTACGATAAAGTCATCGTCTACCGCTTCCTGCATGGTTCCCGGATAAAACATGTTGGCGTTCGTGAGCAGATCCGGCAGATCGTCGCTGGCGACCAGAACGGAAAAGTTTGTTGCGCGGTCAGCCCAGGCAATCATCAGATACTCTATGTTTACCCCTGTTTTTTCAGCCAGTGCTGCAGGGTATTCCATAGATTCATATCCTGATTCCGGAACAGCATCAACCAGAACGGGGCAAGTCCAGTATGTAAATACCTCGTCTGTGGTTGATAACGGGAGCGGATATTCGTAGGGGGCCAGCGGAACATTGTTTTCACCCGTATCATACTTGCCCGCAGCAAGATTGTACGGGCTTTCTTCGTCGGTCGTGTCACCGTTCCCGCTGTTCGGCGCTTGGGTCGCGGTGCCGGTAGATGCGGTTTCGGGCGCGGGTGTGTCGGAATCTGTTTTTGTTCCGCCGCAGGCGGAGAACAAAACAACGATTAATGCGATTGCCAGAAGTAATGCCAGTTGCTTTTTCAATTCTTTTCGCCTCCATTAATAGGTAATCCTAAGTCTTTTTTGCACAGAGTTAATTGCAAGACCCTTTTAAATTATTACCGCTCCTTCCCATAAATTGTTTCACACTATAAACTATAATGACTTTTTAGCATAAAGTCCATGATGTTTGTTCATAGGACCGTAACATTGGGGCGTTTTCAACGAATTAGTCACCAAAATATGGGCATCTTTTTATGATATGTCCACTCATCTATTCATCAAAATCCGGTTAATCTACCCATACTAATGCGATGTAATTGGCTTTGTTGCCGTGATATCGGTTATCGCTTCACCAATCTTTGCGCATTCTGACGGCCAAACCACATATTTGGTGTTCAGAATATGATGACGACAATTCCCTCGGTGTGTTAGCAAAAGCCCTCCTGCCCAAGTTCGGCCAGGAGAGCTTTTGCTTTTTATAAACGGATTGATTTGATATTTTTGATATTGTTTATATGTGTTAGATCTGCCGTTGCGGATTTTTCAGCACAGAAGCTCTACGCTCCGAACCTGTCCATGAAGTCATCGTAAGCCGCCTGATAGATTTCTCTGGCTTCCGACCAGCCGAGCTGGTCAAGTCCCGATACATATGCGTCCCAGTCGCTGAACGGTTTTGAGTTGTCCACAAACTGGAGGTAGTTTTCCATTATGTAGGTTTTGATGTCGGCGCCTAATTCCGCTAGCCGCGAGTTTTGTTCTGTCGTAAAAGCAATCGCACTGGGCCATTGCATCGTACCGTCGAAACGGTAATGGTCCGGATCATCCCAGAAGGCATGAAATGCTGCCAGCTTCTCGCCACCCGGATAGGCATATGCTCTGCTGCGGATTAAAACGCCGCCTTCGTTAACGTCGTTCATCGCAAACTGCAGCAGTGCCGAAGACATTCCGAAAGGATGGTTAACCAGAAAATCGGTCAGCATCGGTTTACCGCTTTCGTCATAGTAGAAGGTATATCCTTCTACGCCCCAGTTTTCAAAGAAAATGCCGCTGGGGCTATAAAACCAGTCGCAGTAACTGGTCAGTAGCGGGATATTCGCGCATTTTGCGCTGATAGCCCAGGCACCGAGAGATATCCATGTTCTGTTATCACCCAGATGAAATACCTGACCCTCCGTTATAACAGGCTTGTGCAGCGGCACGAAATAGGCATTGGGATCTACGTTGTTGACCGAAAAGTCATGTGCTTCGCCCGGTATCATACCCATCACACCCATCACGCCGTTTAACACATCGTTATGCGCATCCAAGCTGCCTGCCATGGATGCCCAGTTCGGCGATATCAGGCCATCGTTCCACCACTCATTGAGCATGGTCATGAAGTTTTTGTCCTGCGGTCTGGAGTTGGCGAATTGCACTTTGCCGTTCTCAATGACAGGCGGAGCTATCAGAGCCACGCCTGCCGCGCAGGATGTATCAAACGCGCTGAATATATTATGCGGATCCAGAGACAGCAACAGCGTATACGGATATTCCGCACCGATTTCGCTCTTGAACAGCTTTAACAGATTATGCAGATCATCTATGGTGATAATGTCTTCATTGGTCATGCCGAGGCGGTCAAGCCAGTCACCGCGCGCACCGGGTCCGTTGTCGGTTATATACTCGTTTTTCATGCAGTAGAAGCAATAAATCGTTTCGGCATATGGTATGATCTTTGCTTTTACATTGATGTCCTCCGGGTGGCTGTTGGCTTCAAGATAGTAGTTTGGCATATAATCCTTATAATCGTACAGGTTGGCAAAAAAGCCGTCGTCCACCGCCTGCTGCAGAGGTCCGGGATAATACCAATCGGGATTCGTCATCAAATCCGGAAGGTCGTCGCTGGCCAGTAAAACCGAGAAATTTGTCGCGCGTTCCGCCCAGCCGATAATATGGTATTCAAGATGGACACCGGTTTTTTCTGCCAGTGCAGCGGGATAAGGCATGTCCTCGTAACCCGATTCCGGAATCGCGTCCGCAATCGACGGGCAGGCCCAGTAGGTAAATACCTCGTCCGCTGTCGTAAGCGGGAGCGGATACTCGTAAGGCTCCTTCGCAATGCCGTTTTCGTCTGTTTCATACTTGCCTGCCGGCAAATTATACGGGCTGCTTGCATCGGCTGTCTGGACTGTCCCGGACGAGTCGGTGCCGGAATTCGTTTTACCTCCGCCGCAGGCCGCAAATAAAGCGGCAAGCATGGCGAATGCAAGAATCAGTGCTAATCGCTTTTTCATATGATTCCCCTCCCTGAAATAATCAATCCGAATGACTTGGTATATACCTCCATATCAGTAATGATTATATCAAACTGGGTAAATCATGTCTATTCCATGTTTGTTCCGGTGTGTTCGATTGTTGGTGAATTGCTGCCGTTTGCTTAGCAGTCCGGTATTATCCGGATACCGGATTTTACTTAATTTTTATTGATTTTAGTTAAAATGCCGACCGGATAATTAAACCCGGTTATCCGAATCATGGGGAATGGCCGATCAGGCTCTTTAAAAGCGGCCGATATTTAAGGCCGCGAAATATGCGCTTCGGGTTGCTTCGGTGATATTCTTCGGCGTAACGCAGTCTCCGATCTGATAAAACTCGGGCGCTATGAACCTCAGCGCATCCGCTGCCTTATGAAGCGGAACCATGCCCGCAGCGGATATCACCGTATCGGCTTCATACAGTGTCCTTTCTCCGTTTCGCTCTCCAAACACGCCTTGGGCGGTAATCTCTACCGCTTTCGTGTTTAACGCTAACCGAACACCGATGCGCGCAAACTCAATCCCGATGGACTGACCCTGCAAAATATTTCCCCCATCGTTTATTCTCGGCAGCATTTCAAGAATCGTCACGTCATGCCCGAGATCGCCCATATAAACGGCCAGCTCGCTGCCGGCGAGGCCGCCGCCGAGGATTACGATCCGCCGTCCGGCCAGTTCAGGATTTTCATACACCTCTTGCACAGAAAGCACATTCGGGCCGTCAATTCCTTTGACGGGCAAAACAGCGGGCTGCGCGCCCAGTGCGGCGATTAGCGCTTCGGGACCAATGCCGGCTGCAAACGCCGGCGTAACCTCTGTTTTGAGCCTCAGGTCTATATCTGTTTTTGAGATCATCAACTTCTGATGCTGTATGTATTCGTTCAGATGCCGTTTAAACGGTACCTTTTCTTCGCAGAGCAGAACCCCGCCGAGCTTATCCGACTTTTCGCAAAGAATGACCTTGTGCCCGCGCTCATGCGCGGTCAAAGCCGCCTGCATACCGGCAATTCCCCCGCCGGCAACGAGGACAGTCTTTTTTTCTTTGATCGGCTTTGAAAATTTAACTTCCGCCTCGTTTCCGGTTTCCGGGTTGAGCGCACAGATGATATGACCGCGCGTCATCAGACTGGAAAAACAAGCAAAGCAGCGCATGCAATTGACAATCTCTTGCTGCTTGCCTGCTCTCGCCTTCACCGGAAGGTCCGGGTCGCAGATCAAGCCTCTGGCCAGTTGAACGATATCCGCCTTACCGGAGGCGATGATCTCTTCAAGAAATTCGGGATCGGAAAGCGCGCCGACTGCCGCGACCTTAGACTGCCTTACATGCTTTTTGATTTCAGCGGCATATTTCACGTTCACACCGTCCTCTAGGAACATGCTGGGATGGGTGACTGTGAACACACGCGGATCCTCATGGCTGCCTGCGGAAACATGGATCAAATCAACTTTGCCATCGAGCGCTTTAGCGATCATCACGCCATAAGAGATATCGTATCCGCCCTCGTAGCACTCCGAACCGCTGATTCTGATTTCAATCGGAAAACCCGGTCCTACCGCCCGGCGCACCGCGTCGATGATCATCAGCGGAAACCGCATCCTGTTTTCAAAGCTCCCGCCATATTCGTCCGTCCTCGAGTTGATTGTCGGTGACATAAACTGATGCATCAGCCAGCCGTGCCCGCCGTGCAAAGTGACCATGCCGAAGCCGCATTGCTTGGCAAATGCCGCCGCTTGCGCGTGCTTTTTTACCGTGTGCGCTATAATTTCCGGCGTCATGGCATAGGCATGGATCGTTTCGCCGTTCATTCCTTTCGTATCGCTTTCCACCGGGCCGTAGATTTTATGCCCCTGTGCAAAGGAGATACGCGCGGCGTTTCCGCCGTGGGACATCTCCATGGAAGCGACTGCCCCGTGTCTGGTGATTGCGTCGGACAGCTTCGTCAGATGCGGCCTTGCCCCGGGATCGTCAAGCAGAATGTGATTGCCGTTGGCAAGCGCCATTTCGGAATCCACCATTGCGTCTCCGATACAGACGGAAGCCGCGCCTCCGATGGCCTTGCGTTCGTAGTATGCTATTCCGGCTGTGATCGGTCGGTTTTTCGATGTCGCGTACTGCAGTCCGGTCGGGGATGCGAATATTCTGTTTTGAAAAAGTGTATCCCCCAATGTGATCGGAGAAAACAGATGCGGATACCTGCAATTATACATGGCGAGCTCCCTTCGATATGGTTTTTCCATAGTATATCGCGCAGATAACCGGAAATCAACCGTCCGGTTGACTTCCGTCCGGTTGATCTCCGGTATGACCGCAGATTAACCGGTAGGTATCCTTCAACTCAAGAAAGCCTGAGATAAGCTCGGCTGCCAGACTGCCGCAAAACACCCGATCCGATATGGGTTCCTTACGGCAGATGATGAAATATCTTTTGTTCAGCAAATCATTCAGGTTTGGTTCGCTTATTTCGGGATAATGGTTTTTCTTATAGCTTTCGCCCACAACGGAGAAACCCGCTCGTTTCACCTCGCGGAGCGCCTGCGCATAACGTTTTTGCTCCCGAAGGAGGTGCGCTCTGATTTTTATTATGCCGGTGCCTGTCTGTTTATAAATGCGGATGCCATAGGTATAGTAATCATAGCCCATATCAAAATAAAGACCCGGAATATCCGTGTCCCTGCCCGGTTCTCTGAAACGCAGATACATATATGTTTTCAGCGGAGGTCCGGCGGAAAAGCGCATATCACTGTACATGGAGGAAACACAGCTTTGCATCCGCGTTTCAATATCCGGACTTATGCCTTCGACTGTCTCAGTCAGGTCATGAAATAGGTGCGTTAAAGGTCGTGTAATTATCAATTTGTACTTTTCCTTGATTTCTTCGCTCAGCTCCGTTTTGCCAATAAACTGAAGTGAGAAAAGAAAATCCGGAAACTGAGCGGAAAAGCCGGTGAATTTCAACATCACTCGCCTCCTGATCAT
>JAAYJC010000186.1 GCA_012523085.1 Clostridiales bacterium | reverse complement strand
GGTAAGATTTGTGTATTCACGGGTACACTTGAAAAGATGGTTCGTAAAGAAGCAATGCAAGCGGTTGTTGACTTTGGGGGTACTTGTGGAGATAATGTTACATCAAAAACCAACTATTTAATCCTTGGAAATTTTGACTACTGCAAATCAATAAAAGATGGGAAAAGCCGCAAGCATAAAAAAGCTGAAAAACTTATTCTCCAAGGCCAAGACATAAGTATAATAAGCGAAAATGTTTTTTATGATTTGTTAGAAAACTGACAAAAGCGATGAAAGCAATTAAGGCAATCGGACACTCGATAGGCGGCAAAAGTGTGGGAGACCGCAATTTTGCATAAATACGGGGGCTTAGGGCAATGCCTAAACCGGCCGCTTTTTACCCTTATTTTTACCCTTTACAGAATTACATTGAATTAAATAATGTTTTACCATAATGGCTACACGCCTTGTATTTACTTGATTTTTTACATAGGCTATAACATGATTTATCCTTAATTTATGGGGAGAATATAATTCAAGTCCCGCCCCGGTGCACCAATAAACGGATACCGCAAATAAATACAATGTATTATCCTACAGTATCGTTTTTTAAGTGAATTTCAGGCTTCTTGAACAATTCTTGAACATTTCCATGATTTACTCTTCAATGGAAAAAAGCAAAAACCCTGTAATCCGCAGGATTACAGGGTTTTTATGGAGCTGGCAAAGTGACTTGAACACTCGACCTGCTGATTACGAATCAGCTGCTCTACCGACTGAGCTATGCCAGCTTATCATGTTGTGTCCCATACTGCATGTGGGCAAAAAGCACGCGGTTATACCGAACGCAAAAGCTATTATAGATCAGATGCCATGTTTTTGTCAATGCTTTATCCTCAGGCTTTTCCGGCTTTTTCTGCCAAGCATTTTCCTTTTCTGTAAAATGATGCAATCGCATGCCGATTGACAGATTTATGCGATAACTATATGATTGTTAAACAGGTTGTTCTTTGAAAGGTAAGCCGATGAAAATTCATATTTTAACCGATAACAGAACAAAAAAACGCGGATATCTTGCTGAGCATGGCCTTTCTGTCTATATCGAGCACGAGCATTTGAATGTTTTGTTTGACACCGGCCAAACCAACGTTTATGTGCAAAATGCCAATAAGATGAATATCGATCTTAAATTGGCCGATTGTGTGGTACTCAGTCACGGGCATTACGACCATTGCGGCGGACTCCCCTGTTTTCCGGAAACGGATAGTTTTCCAAAGGTCTATGTCCACGAAGCAGCTTTGGCACGCAAGTATTCAGCTATCTTCGGCGGTCGGAATTTTGATGACGTCGGAATTCCATGGGTAACCGACATACCCGCGAGGATCAAGGACAATCTGATCCTGACACAGGAATCCGTTCAAATCGCACCGGGCTTTACCCTTTGCGGCAACATGCAGAACGCGTCTGATTTTGAAGACCCGCCGAAGGGCTTCTTTACCAGGAGCAAAGAGAGCAGAATGCCCGATACGATGCCGGATGAACAAATGCTTGTGATCGAATCGCCGGGCGGCTTGTGCGTATTTCTCGGTTGCAGCCACCCCGGGATCATCAGCTGCCTTGAGCATGTAAAAAAGCTTTTTCCCGGGAAAAGGCTGGAAACAGTCCTTGCCGGCATGCATCTGGACAGCGCTAAACCTCTGCGCATCAAAAAGACAATCGAAGCCTTGGATGAAATGGGTATTGGTCGGTTGATTCCACTTCACTGCACGGGTATAAGCGCAATCAGCGACATGACACGTTATTTCGGTGCGCGATGTTTTCCGCTCTGCGCTGGGAATTCCATTGAGATATGATGAAACAACGGAGTGATAGCGTGAAAATACTTTCACGCACGGAGGAAATCGATTTGGCCGTCAAATATGACGGCGGCCATTTGCAGCGTGATACTAGTATCACGTTTAGACCATCGATTTTTCCTGACTATTTGTGCCGCCGCTTCGCGGCAGAATGGGGATTAAGATGAAAACGGAAACCAGATTTTTTGTCAGATATGCCGAAACCGATCAAATGGGTATTGTTCATCATTCCAATTATGCCATATGGTTTGAAGTCGGCAGAACCGATTTCTTTATCAAATCGGGATATTCCAATTCAGATTTTGAATCAAACGGCATTATGCTGCCTTTATACGAATTAAGTTGCCAATTTAAAAGCCCGGCAAGATACGGTGATGAGGTGTCGGTTGTAACCTGTCTTGACAAAGTCAGTCCGGTTCGGCTGGTGTTTTCTTACGAGGTTTACAGTGTATCAGACAACAAACTGCTCGCGACGGGAAAAACCATGCACGCATGGACCAATACGTCTTTAAAGCCCGTGAATGTTATTAAGAAGCTCCCCGCCGCTTATTCTATGCTGACCCGTCTTTTGGAGTAAAAATCGTTTGAAGAGTTGCGGTGTATCCGACTTTTATAAAATATTGAGATTAGTATAAAACTTAATCCTCCCGATAAACCGATCCATACAAACCGAATTATCAGGAGGGTTAGATTAGTCTTGCGCAGGTAATGTTTTGATATGTCAAACCTGAAAGTTTATTCATCATAGAGATATACTATAACTTAGCCTCGACAATCAGATTTTTAAGATATCTTCGTCCGAAAATAAAGTAAATCCATTGTCCATCAGCACTTTTTCGGCAAATTCTATGTCGCCGACTCTGACAATAACACAGGTATCATTTATGGCATGGGTGATAAAAGCATATAGGTAATCGATATTTATGCCATGTTCGCTGAGAATCTTTACAGCTTCGGATAATCCTCCCGGCCTGTCCTGGAGTTTAACAACTAAAACATTTGTAATTGAGACGGTGAAACCTTCCTCACGAAGCGCTTTTTCACATTCATCCGGTTTGTCGACAATAAGCCGGAATATACCGAACCTGGTCGTGTCGGCCAGCGAGACAGCCCTGATGTTGATTTGATGCTGAGATAGGCGTGTTGTGATGTCGAGCAGTGCGCCCTGTTTGTTTTCGACAAAAACCGATATCTGCTTTACTGACATGACATTATCCATTTCTCCGGCGAATCATTTTTTTTGCTTCTTACGCCTCTCGCCGGAAAGGCATAAGGACGTATATAGATAAGAAGCGTTATGCCTTTCTAAGATCCACGATTCTCTTTGCCTTTCCTTCAAAGCGCGTAATGGTTCTCGGTGCGACCAGCGTTACACCGCAGTCTATGCCAAGTACTATTCTCAGCTTATCTTTAATTCTGTTTTCCAATGCCTCCAGCTCACCGTACTTTTCAAGAAGGGTCCCATCGATCAGTTCAACCTGCACTTCAAGGCAGTCCATAAACCGCTCTTTACGTAGAACAAGCTGGTAGTGAGGCCCTATATGCGGCATAGTGAAAATCACGCTCTCGATCTGCGACGGGAACACATTAACGCCCTTGATTATCAGCATGTCGTCCGTCCTGCCGACGACCTTGTCCATTCGTATCAGGGTGCGGCCGCACCGGCAAGGCTCCGTGCTCAGCCTTGATATGTCCTTTGTTCTGTATCTGAATATTGGGAAAGCTTCCTTGGAAAGCGGCGTAATCACAAGTTCTCCGCTTTCGCCCTCAGGCAGAACCTCTCCGGTATCGGGATCTATAATTTCTGCAAGAAAATGATCCTCATTGATATGTAGGCCGTCTCTTTCCTCGCATTCACCCGATACGCCGCAACCGCCCAATTCGGTCAGACCGTAATTATCCGTCACAATGATCCCAATATTGTTTTCGATCTGTTTGCGCATTTCCGGCGTGCAAACCTCGCTTCCGAACAATCCGAGCCTGAGTTTAAGGTTGCCGGCGACACCAAGATCCTTTGCAAGCTCGCTGAGATAAACAGCATATGAAGGGGTGGCTATCAGAACAGTAACGCCAAAGTCCTCCATCAACATGATCTGCTTTTCACTGTTGCCGCTGGATATCGGCACGATCATGCAGCCGACCTTCTGAAGTCCGTAGTGCAGTCCGAACGCCCCCGTAAACAGCCCGTAACCAAACGATATCTGTGCGATATCATCCTGGCGCGCTCCGGCTGCCACAACCAGCCGCGCCATACAATGCCCCCACAAATCCAGATCGTTTTTCGTATATCCACCGACGACCGGTTTGCCTGTCGTACCCGAGGATGCGTGGATCTCGACGACATCTTCTTTAGGAGAAGCAAACAACTTGAACGGGTAGTTTTGCCTCAATACGTCCTTTGTCGTTAATGGCAACCTTCTCACATCGTCCAGTGTTTTTATTTTCTCAGGCGTTACACCCGCTTTATCCATCATTTCCTTATAATAGGGCACATTATTGTAACATCGCGAAACGGTCCACTTCAGCCTCTCCAGCTGTACTTCCTTGATCTTCGCGCGGTTCATCGTCTCCGCGTCTTTTTGCCAAAACATGAATAATCAGGCCTTTCTTATATATCATTCTTTCGTTTATGTCATATAAGCTATTTTACCTCTTTAAAGCGTTAATGTAAATACCATTTTTATTTATATTATACTCTCTTGCAGATAATAAACCCCGGTGATTGACATAATAGCGGTTCTATAGTAATTTGTAAGACACGGCAGTATTTAGTCGGGAGGTGCAAAATGTCTGAAAAAACCGTCGGTATTTATATCCATATCCCGTTTTGCGCTTCAAAGTGCAGCTACTGCGATTTTTATTCTCTAGCGGGCTGCGATGATCTAATACCCAAATATCAATCCGCTTTGCTGAAGCATATTAAGGAATTTGCCCCACGTTTGGCCGGATATTATATCGACACCGTGTATTTCGGTGGCGGTACGCCGACCCATTACGGTGTAAAGCACTTGATTTCGATCTTGAATGCGCTTAAAAAGTATTACAAAGTATATAAGGATTCGGAGATCACTCTGGAGGCAAATCCCGAAAGCATCGGTTTAAGCGAGTTGAAACAGCTTCGCAAGGAAGGCTTCAACCGCATATCTATCGGCGCGCAGTCGGCGAGGGATACGATACTGAAGTTTTTAGGAAGGCCTCACACCTTTGATCAAACAATCGACGCTGTTGCAGCTGCGAGGGAAGCCGGATTTGACAACCTGAACATTGATTTAATCTATGGTTTGCCGGCCCAGACAAGAGAAGACTGGGCTGATACACTGGCAAGAGTCACACAACTCAATCCCGATCACCTTTCCTGCTATGGTTTGAAAATCGAGGAAAACACCCCTCTCTATGTATATAGAAATTCACCGGAGATACCGGATGATGATACGCAGGCGGATATGTATCTGTTCATGGCGGACGCTCTGGCTGAAATGGGTTTCAGACAATACGAGATATCAAACTTCGCCGTCAAAGGCAAGGAATCGAAGCACAATTTAAAATACTGGCAGCTTCAGGAATATGCGGGGTTCGGTGCATCTGCCTCATCGTATATCAGTGGTCAGCGCTATACCTATGTTCGTGACATTGCTCAATACATCGAAGCCGTTCAAGAAAACGGTAAAATCGTGTCGGAACTGGAGACGGTAAGTCAATACGAACAAGCATCGGAATACCTCATGCTCGGTCTTCGTACGACGCACGGGATATGTCAAGACGAATACACTCAGATTTACAAAAGCAACTTTGAGCCGCTGGAGCAGCTCCTTATGAGTTATCTGAAAATGGGGTATGCAAAGCAGCAAAATGACCGCTGGAGCCTGACCCCGCAGGGGTTTCTGTTGTCTAACCGTCTGATCGGGGAACTGCTTGACGCCCAGGCGGAGTTGAAGTTTCACGTCGGAACGCCCTGGCGTGAAAAGGATTATTATGCGACATTATTTTAGTATTAGTAATTTTTTGTTTGAATTTAGTAATAACCTTGTTATTTCTTTTTTGCATTTCAAACGATATAATAGACATGCCAACTGAACACACAAATAACCCGGAGGGCGGGATCAACATTAAACTAATCAGCTCAAAATCAACCAAAGACAATAAACCAACCAAAAACGGACAAGGCAAAAGCACCGATCGTGCCGCGAAAAACAGAAAAAGCGGAAAGGTAGCGTTTCTTATCATCATTCCGCTGTTTTTGATTGCGGCGGCCTTATTTGTGTTTGCTGGTATAAAAGCCGGTACCAGCACAACAATCTATCCGAATATTTCAATATACGGTGTTGACCTTGGCGGAATGACTCAGGAACAAGCGAAAGCCGCGCTGGAGGCGCCGGATATCGACATTTACGCCGGTAAGATTGTAAGCATAAACTTCCCGGCTGACATAACGCTTCAGATTGATGCAGAAAATGCGGGACTTTGCATTGACGCAGGTGAAATCGCAAAAAGAGCCTATGAATATGGACGCAGTGAAAGCTTTCTTTCCAATACCGTAAACTATATACGATGCGTATTGTCATCCAAGTCGCTTAGCCGCGATAAAATGACTGAGCTGAACGAAAAATATATCAAGGACCTTGTCGCGGAAACAGCCAGAAGGGTGAACGCGGAACTGCTCGAAAACTCGCTCAAAATAGATGATAACAAGATAACAATCATCAAGGGATACGGAAGCGTTCTGGTAGACGATGACGATGTATATCGCCTCATTAAAGATGCTTTTTTACAAATGAATTTCGAACCTGTCAACTACACCCCGCCGACACAGGCACCGGAAGAAATTAATCTTGAAGACATAAAGAAGGTCGTTTTTGTTGAAGCGAAAAACGCCGAATACGATGAGGAATTTAATGTATCTCAGGACGTAACAGGCGTGCACTTTGATGAAGTGGAAGCACAAAGACAATTGAACTTAGCAAAACCGGGCGACAAGATTGTGATTCCGCTGATCTTCACCGAACCGGAGTTTACGAAAGAATATCTTGAGTCTTTAATCTTCCGCGATATCCTTTATGCAAAGACGACACAGCTGACATCCAACGAAACGCGTTCCAAGAACATTGAACTGGCCTCAAATGCACTGGATGGAACGGTTCTATATCCAGGTGATGAGTTTTGCTTTAATGAAGTAGTCGGCGAGCGCACACCGGAAAAAGGATACGGCAAAGCGGCCGCTTATCTTAATGGTGAGGTTGTTCAGGAAACCGGAGGCGGTATCTGCCAGGTTTCGTCCACCATTTACTATTGCGTCCTGTATGCGGATCTCGAGGTCGTTTACCGCACTTACCACATGTATCCGTCAGCTTACCTTCCTCTTGGAATGGATGCCACCGTCAGCTGGGGCGGTCCGGATTTTAAATTTAAAAATAACACCGAATATCCGATTAAAATCCATGCTTGGCGCGACGGCTATACCTGCAATGTGGAGCTGTACGGGACCAAGCTTGATGATAACTATGTCTCAATGGAATATGTGGTAACAGAGGTGATCCCCCCTAAGACGGTTTATAAAGAAAACCCCAACATTGCGCCCGGCGAGACCAAGCTGGACCAGTACGGTTCCAACGGTTATAAGGTGAATACTTACAAATATAGATACGACGGCGACGGCAATCTGATCAGCAAAACCTATGAGGATTATAGCAGCTACAAACCGCACGATGAGATTTATCTGGTGGCTCCGGGCGAGCTTTACCATTATGTCTCCCCACCACCGGGGACCGTCACCCCCACACCATTCCCCTCGCCTTCCCCTTCAGTGGATCCTGATCCTTCGCCGACTGTAACGCCGACGCCTCCGCTGGAAACGGAGGATCCGCCCCCCTCTCCGACATCCGAAATCACTCCATCACCCGATCCGGAGGAATCCCCGGAACCTTCGGAATCCCCGGAACCTCCGGATGACGAAGAACCAAATCCTACATAATGTTATCAAGGGGCGTAGATAACACGCCCCTTTTTGCTTGCCGGTTATAACATGGCTTTGATCAGTTTGGCATAATATTCATGGGGATAGTGCGCCCGAAGTGAAACGAAACCCGGAATCCTCACTGCCCCGATATGCAGCTTTGCACCCACATGACAGTAACCCAGCAATTTTGGCGGTACTTTGGTAACAATGTCATTTCCGTTTTCGACCCGAACCGTTTTGCAAACTCTTTTGTTATATGATCTGACAAAGGCCCCGTTCCCGACTCTTGGACAGCCAAACAGGATAACCTCAATATCTTTTTCCGGAAAGTTATATTCCAAATCAACCGCGCATAGAACAGCGAGCGCAGCTCCCTGAGAATGGCCGGTAATTAGAATCCGTTTAATGTCTTCCGACATTTTGCCATGGATCGATTCCCGCACAAGCGGATTCTTGTATGCGTATAAAAAACCGGAATGAACCCGTATTTTCGATCTCGTATTTCCATACGGGATTGTTTTTTTCCAGAAACGCAAATTTGTTTTCCAATCTTCGGCAGAATTGGAGCCGCGGAAAGATATACAGATGGTTCCTGCTTGTCTTCGAAGATAGCATTGCACGCCGCAGCGATCATCGATAACAGCAAGAGAAACGTTTGAATAAACAGGTTGAATGTCCTTATATGCTAGCGCGGACAATTCCATTGCATCAATGATTTTGGCATTCTTCACTTGGCCACCTCCAAGCTATACAGAACATCGGCAACACAAACATTGAATATGACACCAATGGATTATATGAGTGCAAAACGTAATAAATTAATG
>JAAYJC010000185.1 GCA_012523085.1 Clostridiales bacterium | reverse complement strand
GTTTTTTAATGATTTTACCGCTTTGGGCGGCAAAATTGATATACATGAATAGCCTGGTCTCAAAAAGACGCCGGCCGGCGGAATAGGAGAAGGTATGTCATCTGTATACGGAAAAAACATAATTGTTTCGATTTTCGGACAATCGCATTCCAATGCGATCGGTGTTACCATTGACGGGCTGCCGTCCGGACAAAAAATTGACCTGAACGCGCTTTCAAGTTTTCTTGCAAGAAGAGCGCCCGGAAACAGCGAATTTACCACAAAAAGAAAAGAACCCGATCAGCCGGAGTTCCTTTCCGGTTTATTAAACGGGATGACCTGCGGTGCGCCTTTGGCTGCGATAATACGCAACACCGATACGAGATCCGGTGACTACAGCGAACTTCGCGACATCCCGCGCCCTTCGCATGCGGACTATGCAGCCGAAATGAAGTACCGCGGTACGCAGGACGTTTCCGGCGGCGGACATTTTTCCGGAAGACTCACGGCTCCGCTTTGTATAGCGGGTGGTATTTGTCTGCAGCTCCTTTCGCAAAAAGGGATTGATATCGCAGCGCACATATCCGCCATAGCCGGTATTCGGGATACGCCATTCGACCCTGTTCATGTCAATCGGTCTGTATTTATGATGCTTCAAAGCAAGCCATTTCCGGTAATCGACGATACCAGCGCTTTAAATATGCAAAACGAGATACGAAAAGCCAGTCAGTCCGGAGACTCGGTCGGCGGTGTTATCGAGTGTGCCGTGCTGGGGCTTTCCGCCGGCATCGGCGACCCGATGTTCGACGGTATGGAAAACAGAATCTCCCATGCGGTATTCGGTATTCCGGCAATCAAGGGCATCGAATTCGGAAACGGCTTTTTTGGCGCATCGATCCCGGGCTCAAAAAACAACGACCCCTATTACATTGACAATAAGGCGGTCAGGACCAAAACCAACAACCACGGCGGTATACTCGGCGGAATCACCACCGGAATGCCTTTGATCTTCCGTGTGGCTGTAAAGCCGACCCCATCGATCACCCTAAGGCAGGACAGCGTAAGCTTGTCAAGAATGGAAAATGTAACGCTGTCCATTAAAGGCCGGCATGACCCCTGCATTGTGCCTCGCGCCGTGCCCTGCATAGAGGCCGCGTGTGCGATCGCCGTATATGATGCGCTTCTGGATTCGAACGATTGAAGATACAAGGAGGAAGTAACAATGGATATAACTCAGCTGCGGGCTGAAATCGATTCAACAGACAACCGGCTTATCGAATTATTCAAACGACGCATGGAAATCTCCGCGCAGATTGCGGACTACAAGCAGCTTAACGGCCTTCCGGCACTCGATTCGGACCGGGAAAGGCAGAAACTGAACGATATAGTCGAAAAAGCAGGCAAGGACTTTGAAACATACGCTTTTACTTTGTATTCTTTGCTGATGGATATGAGCCGCTCTTATCAGGAAAAGCTGATGAATCCGAAATCGGAACTAAAGGATAAAGTAATAAACGCGATCGAGTCTACAGACAAACTTCTGCCCCGACAGGCAGTCGTAGCTTGTCAGGGGATCGAGGGTGCGTATGCTCAGCTTGCATGCGAAAAGCTGTTTGCCATTCCGAATATTATGAATTTCCTTACCTGGGACGGCGTTTTCTCCGCTATTGAAAACGGTCTGTGCAGATACGGCGTCCTGCCGCTGGAAAACAGCACCGCCGGCTCCGTAAACAAAATCTATGACCTGATGATGCGTCACCAATTCAGCATAGTCCGCAGCATCCGGATGAAAATTGATCACAATCTGCTTGTAAAAGAAGGTACCCAGCTGTCGGACATCAAGGAAATTATTTCTCACGAACAGGCCATCAGCCAATGCTCGGCCTTTTTGAAAAAGCTCGGTAACGTGAAAGTAACCGCCTGCGAAAACACAGCCGAGGCTGCCCAGATGGTCGCATCCTCGCCCCGGAGCGATTTGGCGGCGTTGTCTTCGAGATCCTGTGCGGACTTGTACAGACTAAGCATTTTGGAAAAATCGGTGCAGGATCAGGGAAACAACTATACCCGGTTCATCTGCATTTCAAAAAACCTTGAAATCTATCCGGGTGCCGACAGGACCAGCATCATGATGGTTCTTCCGCACAAGCCCGGTTCCCTGTTTAAAGTGCTGGCACGCTTTTATTCACTGGGCATCAATCTCGTTAAGCTTGAAAGCCGGCCGCTTCCCGATCGCGATTTCGAGTTCATGTTTTACTTTGATCTGGAAACATCCGTCTATTCAAGCGAGTTTTACGACTTGATCTCAGAATTGGAAGAGCTTTGCGAGGAATTCCGATATCTCGGCAGTTATTCTGAGCTGGTGTAATGGGGATCGTCAATGAAAACATACGGACTGCTCGGTGAAAGCCTGTCCCATAGCTTCTCACCTCAAATACACGCAAGCTTAGGCTTTTACCGGTATCTTCTCTTTGAGAAAAAAACGGAGGAGCTGGAAAGCTTCTTAAATCACGGCAGCTTTAACGGAATTAATGTCACGATTCCGTACAAAAAGACTGTTATGCCTTTTTGTACGGCACTTTCGGATATAGCAAGGCGCATCGGCAGCGTCAACACCATTATCAAACAGCGGGACGGCGTGTTGTTCGGAGACAATACCGATTATTTCGGTTTTCACCATATGCTGAAAAAAAGCGGAATCGCCGTAGCCGGCAAAAAGGTCGTCATACTGGGAAACGGAGGTACAAGCCTTACCGTCAGGGAGGTTTTAAGGGCGCAGGGCGCGGAAAATATCGTTGTGATCTCTCGCAGCGGCCCGGATAATTTTGATAATATCCAAAAACATCATGACGCGGATGTGATCATCAATACAACACCTGTCGGAATGTATCCAAACAACGGCAAGTCGCTTCTCGCACTTCGGGATTTTTCAAAATGCTCGGGTGTTCTTGACGTGATTTTCAATCCATTACGGACAAAACTGCTGTTGGACGCCGAAGAAATGGGCATCTCCTGCATGAACGGTCTGACGATGCTGGTCGCGCAGGCGAAAAAAGCCTCCGAACTGTTTACCGGTAATTGCCTAAACGACGATATAATCGACAATATCGTCAACGATATCGGGCAAAAGATGCAAAATATCGCACTGATTGGTATGCCGGGCTGCGGAAAAAGCAAAACGGGGCTCGCGCTCGCCTCTTTGCTTAATCGGCGATTCGTTGATATAGACGACCGCATAACCACAAAAGCTCAAAAAAGCATCGAAAGTATTTTCAGGGATGACGGAGAATTGTTCTTCCGTAATTTGGAGCACCAAATTCTTGCGGATGTATCAAAGCAAAACGGGCTTGTAATAGCCACAGGCGGCGGTGTAGTCACACGAAAAGAAAACCGGGAATTATTAAGGCAGAACAGTCTGGTTGTTTTTCTCGACAGGCCTTTGGCGGAACTCTCTTCAGAGGGAAGGCCTCTTTCTCAGACGATAGGCGCTGAGAAGCTAGCGGATGAAAGGCTTCCGCTCTATCGGAAGTGGTGCGACTTTCAGGTTGCATGCAGCACAGAGCGGGAAACGGCAATGCAAATAAAAAGCATACTCGGGATATGACGCGGAGAGCAGAAAAAACCCGCCTCTCCTCCGGCAAGAAGCGGCGGATGAAGGGAAACACCGAGAATATTGCCGGAGAAACGGTTGCTTAACATGAAAATACTCGTAATCAACGGCCCGAACCTGAATCTTTTGGGCCTTCGGGAACCTGATGTTTACGGCATGGCCACATATGATGATTTAACTTCCTATATCCAAAAGACGGCAAATGAACTGGACATATCGGTGAAAATCGTTCAAACAAACCATGAGGGCGATATTGTTGATCATATTCAGCAGGCCTTCGGCCGTTTTGATGCGATTATCTTAAACCCGGCTGCGTATACGCACACCAGCATAGCGATTCTGGATGCGCTCAAAGCCGTACCTGTTCCTGCCGTGGAGGTGCATCTTTCGGACATCTATGAAAGAGAAGCCTTCCGGCATGTCTCCTACCCGTCTGCAGCTTGTGTAAAATCCATCGTCGGAAAAGGTTTTTTGGGGTACGGCGAAGCGCTGGCTTTTTTAAAAGAATATGTTTCAAATATCAAATAATTCGATATATTCTTCTTCGCTGTACCGAAGCGCAATTGAATTCATACTGTTTTTCAATAAAAACGGAGAATAGTATAATATAATGGCCGGGTAACTGTTGATAAACAGTCTTCCCGGCTTTTGTTTACTATCCCAGTTCACTGAGTGCTTTTGCCAGTTGGTCGGGACAGGATGTATCTTTATAACCGCACCGGATGCCCTTGAGCATATGAATTGCATCCCCCGTTTGCATACCTTTAACAAGCCTGGACACAGCCTTTAAGTTTCCGTCGCAACCACCCTTGAATTCCACGCTGTTGATGATCCCGTTTTCTGTATCTATTACAATGGATCTGGAACACACGCCTTTAGTAATAAATTTCGTTTTCATGCATACTCCCCATTTAGCCGCAAAGCGATGAGTGATACGAACCTCTAAGGGCTTTCGTGCGATGACACCCCGAATTCCCGCTTTGCACACCTTCTCCAATTTTATATGAGATAATAGTATATCATGAAAGCGGTTTTTTCCGCAAGAAAGCCGAGCTATTTGTATGGATGCTCTGTTATTATCGGCTTTTCGGGCGGCCCTATAAAGTTCTTACAGTAGCAGGCTTCACATATACTTTTGAAGGGGGGTGAGGCCGTGAAGAAGGGTTATCATGAGCGCCGGGAAGGCAGCATCATGCACGGTGTAATGAAAAAACTGGCTATTCTCATACTTATCTGCTTTGCGATCCGGTTTTTAGCCAACCTAGGTGCGGGTGATGCGTTCGACTTGCTTCTTCGACGATTGGGCGAAAGCAGCGGCCTTGTCAAATCAATTCTTTCCTTTGAACTGGGTACCCTACAACGGTCCGAAGCGTCTGATTTGCTTGTTAAAGACACAAAAATACCGGGTAATGCGGATAATGCTAAACCGGAGCTATTTGTATATGAACCTGAAGACAGCACTTTATACCCGTCAGAAAGCAATGATTCGCCCATGCCGGTGACAACCGACCAGCCCCAAAGCTCGCCGTTTACACCGTCGATGGCCACAATTCTTGCCGAATATGGCCCCCTTCCCTCCCCGAATCTATCCGGCTCGGATAACACATCCCCTAATATTAGCATCCTAAATAAAACATCTTTTATATTTGACATCGACTCGCTTCTTCAAGAAGATATGACCATATCTCTGGATAAGGATTTACCGCAGATACTGATCATTCATACCCACAGCAGCGAAGCATACAGCGACACCGGCGATTCGCGGACATTGGATAAAAATTTAAGTGTCGTCAAGATCGGCGATGTACTTACGGAGGAGCTTGAATCCATGGGGTTCAATATAATCCATGACCGCGCAATATACGATTATCCGAGCTACAGCGGCTCCTACAGCCGTTCGCTGGAATCGATAGAGAACTATCTTTCGCAGTATCCGAATATTCAGATTGTAATTGATCTTCACAGAGACTCGATTACACAGCCCGATGGGAGCAAATACCGGACGGAGGTTGTAACTGACGGTCTTTCATCAGCTCAAGCTATGTTGATCATCGCAACCGGCGAAGCCGGTCTTGTACATCCAAACTGGAATGAAAACTTCAAGCTCGGTCTTCACCTTCAAAAGTCTATGTCCGACAGCTACCCCGGTTTGGCGAGACCTCTTCTGCTTTCGGGCGAACGCTACAATCAACATGCGGCGCCGGGCTCTTTTTTGCTTGAGATCGGAAC
>JAAYJC010000184.1 GCA_012523085.1 Clostridiales bacterium | reverse complement strand
GCAGGGGCCGCACCAGCTGGCCCAGAAATCGATGAGCACGGGTACCTTCGAATCCATGACCTCCTGCTTGAAGGTCTGTTTTGTTACATTGATTGCCATACCTGACACTCCTTTATTATATATCATTGTTAACAGCGATTTTTACTATTCCCGCTTTCTGGGTTTATTATAGGTCATGACCGGTTTGCTTTCCGTGACAAAGTCACAATCGTGACAACCTCACGATGCTGCGACGTCATTATGTGGTGCAATTCACAAGTTTAACGCTTTAGTCATATAAAGTATTACATTGCCTATTGACATCATTTCTTTTCTGTGCTATTGTTTCGTCAATAATAAACTCAGGGAGTTTTCGATGAAAACGACGTTTTTCGCAGCGTATTACTTTTATTTTAACTTTATCTTTTATAAGATAAAGTCGGTTTTGCTGCAAAAAGTGCAACACTTAAACGTAATCTAAATGTGTTTGCATAGGGCTCCGCAGTGAAACCGCTGCGGAGCCCTTATTTTTTCATAAAGGAGTATTCATCATGGTAGCGGTATTGAAACCCGGTACGAAAAAACAGCAGATCGATAATCTGAGCGTCTGGTTTAAAAGCCGCGGTCTGGATGTTCATATTTCCGAAGGGAAAACGCATACGATTATCGGACTCATCGGAGACACAAGCAAAATTGATGTTGAGTTGCTGGAAGCTATCGACATTATTGAGTCGGTAAAGGGAATCAGTGATCCCTTCAAGAGCGCGAACCGCAAATTTCATCCCGACGACACGGTCGTTGAGATTGGGGACATTAAGATCGGGGGCGGTAATTTTCAATTCATCGCCGGCCCCTGCTCTGTAGAATCACCCGAACAAATCCTCGGCATCGCAAAAAGGGTTAAAGCGGCGGGCGCTGCCTTGCTGCGGGGCGGCGCTTTTAAGCCGCGCACCTCTCCCTACGATTTTCAGGGACTCCAGGCCGATGGTATCGATTTGCTTTTGGAAGCCAAGGCTCAGACCGGTATGCCGATCGTATCTGAAATCATGAACATGAATCACCTTCCGCTTTTTGAGCACATTGACATTGTTCAGGTCGGCGCCCGAAATATGCAGAATTTCGATCTGCTCAAGGAGCTTGGTAAAACGAAGAAGCCTGTTCTGCTGAAAAGAGGACTTGCCAATACGCTGAAGGAACTACTGATGAGCGCGGAATACATTATGGCGGGCGGGAACTCAAACGTCGTTTTATGTGAACGCGGAATCCGCACGTTTGAAACGTATACAAGAAATACGCTGGACCTGTCAGCGATTCCGATGCTGCACGAGCTGACGCATCTTCCCGTCGTAATTGATCCGAGCCACGCAACCGGAATGGCTAAACTTGTAAGGCCAATGGCGCTTGCGGCTGCGGCTGCCGGCGCCGACGGGCTTATGGTTGAGGTCCACAACGATCCGGCGAATGCGCTTTGCGACGGCGCACAATCGCTCACACCGGATCAGTTCGACGAGGTGGCGGCAAAAGTGAAAGCCATCATTGAGGTATTGAAACAATGACGGTAGGTATCGCGGGCCTTGGCCTTATCGGAGGCTCTTTGGCAAAGGCGTATAAACGGGATGAACATACCGTTTACGCATATGATACCGGCGACGGTGTCACCGGTATCGCCCAAATTGCAGGTGCTATCGATGGAAACCTGAACAATCAGAATATCGGTAGCTGCGATTTGATTTTAATCGCGCTTTATCCGAAGGACGCTGTCGCCTATTTACAGTCGGTAGCTCCGCTGATTAACCCGGGATCTTTTGTCATCGACTGCTGCGGGACCAAACGGGTAATCTGTGCTGAAGGTTTTCGTCTCGCACGCGAAAACGGCTTCACATTCGCCGGCGGTCACCCGATGGCCGGGACTTCGTTTTCCGGCTTCAAGCACAGCAACGCTAACCTGTTTCGCGGCGCGTCAATGATCATTGTCCCGCCGAAATACGACGATATTGCACTTTTAGAGACCATAAAAGAGCTGTTGAAGCCCGCCGGGTTTTCACGCCTTACCGTTACGACCGCCGAAAAGCATGATCAGATGATCTCATTCACCTCTCAAATGGCGCATATCGTATCAAATGCCTATATCAAAAGTCCAACAGCCCGGGCACACAAGGGTTTTTCCGCAGGAAGCTATAAGGATTTGACAAGAGTAGCCCGGCTCAATGAGTTTATGTGGACCGAGCTGTTTATGGAAAACAGGGATAATGTCCTGTCTGAGCTCGATTATCTTATCCATTCTTTGTCGCTTTACCGGGACGCATTGGCAAACTCTGATGCGCTAGAGTTAAAGGAACTGCTCGCAGAGGGCAGAAGATGCAAGGAGGCGGCGGAAGGTAAATGATCAACATAAAGGTTCAGGCCTCCGGATCCTACGATGTCATTTTGTCGCCGGGTATACTTAGGAAAGCCGGAGAGCAGATAAGGCAAACCTGCGGCGGGTCTGTCTGCGCAGTAGTTACCGACGATCTGGTTGACAGGCTGTATTTTGGTAAACTAAAAGATTCTATGACAGGCAGCGGATACAGGGTCGTCAAATTCGTCGTTGCGCATGGTGAGCAATCTAAAAACGCGGATAACTATATCGCGCTGCTAAACTTTCTAAGCTGCAGCGGTGTTACGCGTTTTGATGTCGTCGCGGCGCTCGGCGGCGGCGTCGTGGGTGATCTTGCGGGATTTGCGGCGGCAACCTATATGCGCGGCATCCAGCTTGTCCAGCTCCCGACGACATTGCTTGCTTGCGTTGATTCCTCCGTCGGAGGCAAGACCGCAATTAATCTTGCTTCGGGCAAAAACCTTGCGGGCGCTTTTTACCAGCCGAGCCTTGTTTTGTGCGACAGTCTGGTACTCGACACCCTTTCCTCCGACATCTACAAAGACGGCTGCGCGGAGGTAATAAAATATGGCGTCATTGCGGACAAAGCGCTGTTTGAGATGCTCAAAGAACCAATCCAGCCGCGCATAGCGGAGATTATTGCCCGCTGCATAACGATTAAACGCGATATTGTCGTTAAGGATGAACGCGAGCTGGGTCTCCGCAAGCTATTGAACTTCGGACACACCGTCGGACATGCGCTGGAATCCCTGAGCGGTTTCGGCATTTCGCACGGGAGGGCAGTCGCGGTGGGCATGGCAGTCATCACACGCGCCTCATATCGGAATGGGCTCTGCGGGCGCGACACGGCAGACGAGCTTTTGTCTGTTTTGCAGCGGCACGAACTGCCCGATAAAACCCGCTACAGTGCCGACGATATTGCAAAAGCCGCACTGTCGGACAAAAAACGAAAGGCCGGGCAGATTGACTTGATCGTGCCCTCTTCAATCGGCCAATGTGAGGTAGAAGCCTGCCCGGTCGGTGAACTGAAAGCCTTTATCGCATCAGGACTTGAGTGAATTGGGAGGTCAGCATGCAGGTTAATATAAAAAATGCGGATCTTTTCGGTACGGTTAAGGCCATTGCATCGAAATCCTTTGCACACAGATTGCTGATTTGTGCCGCGTTAAGCGATACCGAATCGGAAGTAATATGCGCTGAGAGCTCTGATGATATTGAAGCCACCGTCAGGTGCCTAAACGCCCTCGGCGCACGGATTTCCCGCACGCAGGACGGCTTTTCAATTGTACCTGTCACAAGAAAAACGATAAAAAGCGGCTCTGTGCTCCGGTGCGGGGAGAGCGGCGCGACACTGCGCTTTTTGCTTCCGGTTTCCTGCGCGCTTCATGCAAACGCGGTGTTTTATCCGGAAGGGAGGCTCCCTGTCCGCCCCTTATCGCCTTTGTATGAAGAACTCGTTTCACACGGCTGCACGCTATCTATGCAGGGAACGGTTCCGTTCCAAAGCGGAGGGCAGCTGAAAAACGGGCGATTCACATTACCGGGCAATATTTCATCTCAGTTTATCAGCGGCCTTTTATTTGCTCTTCCGATCCTTGACGGCGACAGCATTCTCACACTAACCGGAGATCTTGAATCCGAATCCTATATCGACATGACCCTTTCCGCTTTATTGGCATTTCAAATCGAAGTCTGTGTTGATGAAGGGAAAAGGCTGTTTCAGATAAAGGGCAATCAAGCATACCGGTCGCCCGGTTTGCTTCAGGTGGAGAGTGACTGGTCGAATGCCGCCTTCTGGCTGTGTGCCGGTGCGCTGAGCGATAGGGGTATCACCTGTACGCATCTAAACCCCAATTCTCTGCAGGGTGACAGAGCGGTGACCGATATTCTGGTCCGTTTCGGCGCCGACATCGAAACGAAAGGGCAAAGCATTACAGTAAAGCGCGGCCGTTTACGCGGTATCCAAATTGATGCCCGGAATATCCCTGATCTGGTACCTGCCCTGTGTGCCGTAGCATCGGTCGCGGAGGGTGAAACGGTCTTTATAAACGCTCAGCGGCTGAAAACAAAGGAAAGCGACCGGCTTTTGTCCGTATATGAGACCCTCTCCGCCATGGGTGCGGATATCCGCAAAACCGGGGATGGGTTGGTTGTCAATGGAAAGCCATGTCTCGACGGCGGAAAGGTCGACTCTTTCGGCGATCACCGGATAGCGATGATGGCAGCTGTTTTATCCTGCATATGTAAGAATGAGATCTCAATCACACGCGCCGAGG
>JAAYJC010000183.1 GCA_012523085.1 Clostridiales bacterium | reverse complement strand
TCATACAGCCTGACCATTCTGGTAATTCCCCAACGGCAGTTGGGGTCGCTGTTATTGGCATTATAGTTTTCCACCATATTTGCGGGCAGGATCGCTATGCCGGTCAAACCTTCACTTGTATGCTCTGCCGGCGGCATGGCCGGGCTCATCCAGTCGGGGTTGACCAGTTCCTGAGAAACCCAGCTGTTCATTCTTTGAACAAAAGCTTTCGCATTGTCGTCGTTGGTGTAGCTGAAGATGACCTTGCCATCCTTTACATAAGGCTTTGGATACCTTGGATTTCCATCCATGCTCAGCGTTGTGTAGGTATCGTAACAGCCAAAGAAACTTTGTCTGTCCAGATCCCCGGTGAGGGTTCCGATCGGATAGCTTGCGCCTTTTTCGGTCTTCATCCATTTGGCCAGATCTTCGTAATCATCCATCGTGATGACATCATCGATCGTCATTCCGAGTTCCTCAATCCAGTCCAGCCTGACGCCTACCGTACCGCTGATCAGACCGCCTCTCGAGTCAAGTTCTTGAAACTTGACCATTGTCGTATCGTCAAGGAAGCAATTATCGTACAGGTTGATATCATTCTCCATGTATTTTTTTATCAGATACATATAGTTCGGACAGTAATCCTTATATTCGTAAATATTGACAAAAAATCCGTCTTCCAATGCTTGTGTCGGCGAACCGGGATAAAAGGATATCGCGCCGGCCATCAGGTCCGCCAGATCGTCCGCGGCTAAGAGCGTTTGGAATTGCTCATTCCGGTTTTGCATTGTCGCGCAGATATACTCGATATCCACACCGGTTCGTTTTTGTTCTTCGACGCAAAAATCGATTCCGTCAAGCCCTTCTTCGGGTAAGGTCTCGGGAATATAGTTGATCGTCCAGAACGTTAAAGTTTCACCTGTTTTGCAAAACGGTGTTTCGTATTCATAATGCCCGACGGGCCAACCGTCTTCATCTGTTTCATAATTACCTGCTGCAAAATAATAATCAGGTTCCGGTACTTCTGTCAAATTTGATGATTCACTGTTTTCCGGGTCTTTTGTTTCGGCGCCGCTTTTGCTGCAACCTGAAAACAGGCACAGAACCAACAGCAAAGACAGCAACAGTGCAACGCTTCTTTTCATTTCTTAATTTCCCCCTCTTTAAATGTTACTCATATTATACAAATCAAAATCCAAATGGACAATAGTCAGATTCATGCGCATTGCAACTTATTGCACATTAGTCACGACATCAGTACATTATCCTACAATTTAATTATAATATGTTCATGGAATTAACCGGCAATGCTTGACATGTTTCACAGCCCCTTGTTATATTGTAAAACAGAATAGGTTAAATGATCAGTGGCTTGTTACATTTTTATATATAAATCCGAGGGGACTTTTTCGCAAGGCTTGACCGGGAAAACCTTTGTCAAGCAGATCATTGAGAAGCTATGCGAAAATGCAAACGTCTGGAATGGTATAAATTATGTAAACGGGCCGTTGCAAGAATGGAGGTGCAATATGGCAGGACGCAGAGACGACAGACGCGTGCAGTTTACCAAAAAGCTGCTCCGTGAAAGCATGATAACCCATCTTCGGCAAAAGCCTGTCCATAAAATGACGGTCACGGAATTGTGTGAAGGCGCGGACATTAACCGCGGCACATTTTACTCCCATTTCACCGATCAATATGATCTGTTTGTTCATACAGAAAATACGGCAATTGAGGAAATCAGCCGATTTATCATGGCAATACCCGCAGAAAACAGCGAAGAAGGCGTGAAAAAAGCCTGCCGCAACTTATATAGATATATCAGTGAAAAGGAGTTTCTGTGGCGCAGCTTACTGGGCAAAAACGGAAACGCTGACATATGCAAAAAAATTATCGACTTGTGTTACGGTGATTATCTGACCAAGAAGGGCCTTACGCCGGAAACCTGTGACGACGCGACGAAGCTTAGGTACACCTTTTTGCTCATGGGCGGCATAGGTATGACCAAGAGATGGCTGGAAGAAGAGATTGATCAAACGCCGGATCAACTGGCGGTTATACTGGCCGGTTTTGTCCTGAAACCGAGGAATTAACGCGACTTTACCCATACAGGGGATCGCAGCAAAGCCGTTGTGTGCTTTCCGCGCCTGACGAAAAAAACGAAAAATCCGGCATTCTATCTGGGATACCGGATTTCTCGTTTTTGCCGGTGAATCATGCAGAACCGGCTCAGCTGTTTTCATGGTCTTGCCATATGCCATCGATATATCTGATGATCTCTTCCTTTGCCGCTATGAAATAGTAGGGGTTCAACGAATAGTATATCTCTGTTCCCGCCCGTTTTACCACATGGACAACCAGCTCATCACAAAGCGAAAGAAGATACCTGTCAACGGTGGATCGCGAGATAAACAGCTATGTCGATAACTGAGATACTGTTTTCTCACCTTTTCTGAGTTCCTGAACGATATCGAATTTCACTTCGTTTCCAAACGCTTTGCCGAAGGAAATCACATTGACTTTGCTGTAATCTCCAAGCCATTTGCTAATGCTTTTAATGCTGTTGGCCCCAAAAAAGAACAGGATATTATTCTCTCTGACTATTGTTTCGATAATCGCCAGATGCTGCATCAGCAATACGCTGAACGCATCACCTCTAAATGTATATTGGCTTTCAATCTGATACATCCTTTTGAGAAATTCCTCATTTTGAATGTAGTCTTCATATATCTCATTGAATACGGTCGGTACATATTTGGAATGAAACGATTTCATCTTCCCGTAAAGATCGGTCAGGTAGTCTGTCAGCTCGCCCACTAAAACATCAAAATGCCGAAAAAAATCGACGAAATAGATCAGATTTTCCTTATGGGCGCTCATCAACGCTACTGCTTTTATAACGCTGTCCACATCGCCGGACAATACGGTCTCAATATCGACTTCCTGTTCTTTTTTTGCCAGATAATGCGTAAAACAAAATCTTTTAAACGCGTGTTGGTTTATATTTTCAATAAAGCTCTCGAAACTGTCGGCCTTGAAATTAAAGTTCATGAAGAAATAAACAGCCAGAAGGCATAAAGATTTACCGTCACAACAAAAAAACGGATATAACTTTTCCGAAGGATCGACTTTTCTCTTACCCATTCTGAACCTTTCGTAGAAAAAGAAAAGATCCTCATCGTTATTCAGCTTCAGCCCTGCCGATATGACTTGCCGGTTAAAATATATCGTACTATAACAGATTGAATCATAAATCATGCCGGGCTCAGATATGTAATTCATTTTTATCTCTCCTTCTACTTTGATAATATCACAAAAAGAAGCATTCTCGTCAAGTTTCTTTTTAACAAATGCATAATAATCAGTCTATTGCTGATCTTTATTTATACTGAGTATTTGTATAATGGCCATCCTTTATCTATCATATGCCGACTCAGTTCTGTATTTAATTTGATAAATCCTCATGTTATCCACAATATCCACAAAACCGTCCACAATTTACCTAATATTACCATATTAACCGTCATTCCGTCACAAAGCGGCGGCATAAGCAAGAGAATATCTTTTATGCATAGATATACAATAAGCTAAGCATATGATTTACGGGAGCGGCAGCAAATATGAAAAAAGAGCAAAGAATCCGCCGGGATTTTGATAAGCTTCGGCAGCAATTATCGCAGATTTCATATATTGCCAGACAATCAAAGGATTCTAATCTTTGGAATCACGAAGCTTCGGTCAGGAAAAAAATAAAAGAACTCAAAAACTATAAGGACAAGCAGCTGAAGGAATATGACGCCGTACTCAGCGGATATCTTGCGCTTCTCGACGAGATATCTCTTCGCCTGTTGAGGCAATACAACAAAAAAAAAGGTACAGATTATCGTTTCGATGAGATTATCGGCAGAGACATAAACGGATATATCTCGTCGGGTTTGATATCGGTACTGGTAACCAGCCACATCCCCAAACTGATGGCGGAAGAGTTTTCGAAAAATTTTCCGGAAAACCCAAAAGACGAATATAAAATTGCCAGGGGCTTGCAGCGAAATGTGATTTTGCATCTGGGTGAAACCAATACGGGAAAAACATATCAGGCCATAGAGCGGCTAAAGCAAGCAAAAACAGGCGTTTATCTGGCACCTTTGCGCATTTTGGCGCTTGAAAATTATGAAAAGCTTAATCATGAAGGTGTCCCCTGCCATCTAATAACCGGAGAAGAAGAAATTCTTGTTGAAGACGCGGGGCATGTTTGTTCTACAATCGAAAAGCTGAACTCCGATCATGTCTATGAAGTTGCCGTCATAGATGAAATCCAGATGATTGCCAATGCGCAGCGCGGACAGGCCTGGACGAGGGCTGTATTGAGCCTTCAATGCAAAGAAATTCATATATGCGGAGCCATTAACGCAAAGGAATTGATCACCGGAATATTAACCGACTGCGGCGATACTTTCAAAATCATAGAGTATAAAAGGCAAACACCGCTCGAGATTATCCCCGAGCCCTTTTCGCTGAGGGAAGCGGTGAAGGGCGACGCGCTTGTGGCTTTTTCCAAAAAACATGTTCTTGATCTGTCTAAATATTTTCAAGACAGGGGTATCAAAAGCAGCGTCATCTACGGCGACCTGCCGCCGGAGGTTCGCCGGATGCAGTATAGGGCGTTCATCAGCGGAGACAGCAAAATTCTCATCACAACCGATGCGATCGGAATGGGGGTCAATCTTCCAATCAGGCGTATTATATTTATGACACTGCAGAAATTCGACGGCGAAGAAATCAGGTATATTACCTCTCAGGAGGTTAAGCAGATCGGCGGACGCGCCGGTCGCAAAGGGATCTATGACATCGGCTATGTGGGCGTCTCGGGCATCGAGCAGCAGTTTTTGACGGAAAACCTCGAAACCGAAGACGAACCGCTCACTCAGGCTGTTTTGGGTCCGAGCGAAGCGATACTCAATATCGCAGGCCTTCCGCTCAAGGAAAAACTGGCGCTCTGGAGCACAGCGCAGGAAAAGCTCAATTATTACCGCAAAATGGACGTCAGGGATTACCTGCTGATATTGGAAAACATCGATTCTTATAAATTGCCGGAAGCCATTGCGTATCAGTTGATGAAGCTGCCGTTTGACGTCAACGATATCGAACTGCTCAACTGTTTCATCGGCTATGTTGAGGCGTATTTCATGAAAGGGCAGAAAGAAATCTCAAAACCCGTCCCGTCCGGAAGATTGCTGTCCGATCAGGAAAAATACTACCAAAAATTGAACCTGTATTATTCTTTCTCAAAGTGCTTCCGCATTGATTTTGATCCGGGCTGGGTATATGCGGAAAGAGCAAAAACAAGCGCACGTATCAATAAGCTGCTGTTGAACCTGTAAGGAACTACCGACATATGATCAGCATGGACTCTGTCATACAATTCTCTTTTAAAATATAAAAACAGTAAGATCATTATGTTTATAGGACCTTTTAAACGAAAGGAATGCGTTACAAACGGAATAAACCAATGCATCACTTTCCGTTGTGCATATTTTCGCAAATTGCCTTGTCTTTTTCCCATATCTAGTGTATATTAAGAAATGATAAAAGGGGGTCTGCTGAGCATCGTAAAATAAGTATAAAGACATATCATTTATTCGGAATATAATGGAAGGAGAATAAAAATGTCAAAAAGTCTTAAGAGAAACATTTCAATTTTGATCGCAGTTATAACAATCTTTTCGCTGCTCTTGACAGGCTGTGCCGGTAAGAAAAACCCCGACGCCACATACGATCCGGCAGCATCGGGAAATGCACCATCTGTCACAACGTCGTATAAAATAGGCGTCAACACCTGGGGGTCCGGCGTTCCGGTTCTGGATGCCTTCGGAGACAATGCCACATATGTTGCCCAGCTTTTAGGCAGCACAATCATGCGAGTCAGTGACGATTTTACACCGGATAAAGAGACAGAGAATGTCCAGAACTTTGTTGCAACAGGCGTCGACGGCGTCGCACTTCAGGCTGCAGGCGTAACGAATCTGCCAAAGATGGCTGAAATTATGCAGAACGGAAAGGTTCCCTTTGTGCTGTTCACCTTCATAGGCGCAGATGAGGTGCGCGCAGAGCTTCGCGAATCGAACCCCTACTACCTGGGCTGCGTGGATAACGACTTGATTGGAGACGGAAGGGCAGTTGCTCAAATGGCTCTTGACGACGGATGCCTGTCGGCGGTCATCATTGGCGGAAACATCGGTGACAGCACACAGGATCTGCGGATTCAAGGCTTTCAGGAGGTCTTTGAAGCAGGCGGAGGAGAGATACTCAGCATAGCCCGCTGCACTGACGCCTCCGAAGCGCCCACAAAGGCTCAGGATATGCTCTCAGCAAATAAGAATGCCGACTGCATGTTTGCTATGGTCGGTGACTATATCCCCGCTTC
>JAAYJC010000182.1 GCA_012523085.1 Clostridiales bacterium | reverse complement strand
TCTTCACCTTTTCTGCTTCTTTTGGATGTGGGCTCGGTTTCGTCACCCTTTTTTATCTACCATCGGTTTCGCGCTCGTTTCTTTCCATTTCAATCAGTCTTTCGTCAGGTGTTTTGCTCATCGCTATGGTTTCTGATCAAATATAGCACATCTTCTGCCTTATGGCAATGTTGCTACCGCATAGTTGCCGAATATGGCCTCAATCGCATAACCCGAGGTATTTGCCCTATGCAAAATCAAGACCGCATTCGTTTCGGGCCTAGGGCCGCCGAAGCGATATTTTCCGAAACCGGCTACCTGTCGGAAAGCGGAATCGGGGTTTATATATTGGACCGAGCGCTGAAAATCCCCGGGCGGTATTTTGTTGTAAAACAGGACATAGATGTATGGCGCATTAACCTCGGTCGTTATCCATACGGTGTCCTTGTCTAAAGTTTCCGCATAACGAATGGCGCCGCCGAACCCCTCAAAGAAAGAGACAGACAGCGTTTTTTGCACATCCGTGAAATAATGCAGCGAGAACAGAAAGCAAACCAGAGCCATAGCCGGAACAATCACACAGGTAACTCTCCTGCCCCAAATGCGTGTGAGAAAAAACAGCCCCACCGCTTGAAAATAGATGATCGGCAGAAAGGCCATGTTAATCCTGTTGATGTTTATGTCAATCAAAAAGGCCGCAATCAGTGATGAGAGAAAGGCGAACAGCATAAAGAATTCCGAATCTGAAACCTTACGTTTTTTCAAATCATAAAGCAAAGAAATGAATCCGAGCGCCGCGACAAACAGGCCCGGTACGCCGTAAAAAAGGCCAAAACCCTTTACGGAATTCCAGGGAAGACCGTCGCTTTGTGTATAAAGCAGCCTTAAAAACGCCCATAGGTTTTGGATGGCAGCGGAAAAACCTCCGCTCATCGTCGATTTTTGTCGGATTTGCGTCAGAGCCGGGAGCGTTACGCCGAGGATTTTGATTTCCCCTAAATGCAAAATATTGAGAATATTGCATATCGAAATCGGCAGAGCAATGACCAAAAACAGCACCGCAGCAAGCAAAAACGGCCTCCACCTGAGTGCTTTGCGCTTAACCAGCAAAGCAAAGCTCATAACCAAAAAAGACGGCAAAAAGATAAACGCCGTACCATAAGCATACAAACTAATCCCAAACATACCGACCGAAATCGACAAAAACCACGGGCGCTCCCTGGACAGCACAAGAAACCAGATACCCAGCAACAGGAAAAAAGGCAGAAGATTACTCTCCAGCGCCCATCGGCTAAGCATGATGTGCCAGGGATTAACAGCCAGCACAAAAAGGGCAAGAAGCCCGAATAAACCACCCCGGAGCTTTTTGGCCAGTAAATAAAAAATGGGGAGTGATGCACAGCCGGCAAGGCCTGCCAGCAGCCTGACCGAAAACGCATTTAAGCCGAACAGTGCGATAAACGGCATAGAAAGATAAGAATATAGTACATTCTGCCCGCTTCCCCAGGAAATAAAAAGCACAGGTGCGGTCACGCCGTTTCTGTCCATCCCATAGTGAAGAAGCGCCCACGCTTCATAGCCGGATGAGGCCTCGTCTTGATTGAGCCCTGCCGGATATTGTCCAAGTAAAACCAAACGTAGAGCCGAGCCGATTAAAATAATCAGCAAGGCGGCGAGCGTCTCTTTTGAACGCAAAATGGTATATGTCTTCTTAATGATTGCCGCCTCCCGGGAGCCTTTGGTCCATTTTACCACAGCGTGATATTCTAGGCAATAAAAGGCGAGGCTCGGTTTCATCAAGCTATTAGTACAAAAAACCACCGCCGACAGCATATTATTGTACAGCTTGTAAAGCAGGCTGAAGCTATGGGTTTATGCGGAATATGGCGGAGATTCTGGGACTTGACTTTGCGAATATTATACAATATAATAACGAAGCTTAAGCACCGATTTCGGGATTACCGGAAAATCCCGATGCAAAAACAAAGAAAAGTGAATAGCAAACATACGGAGATGTCGCCTAGTTTGGTCGAGGGCGCACGATTGGAAATCGTGTAGACCGCAAAACGGTCTCGAGAGTTCGAATCTCTCCATCTCCGCCAAAATTTGTCTGAAAAGTCCGCAAAATGCGGACTTTTTGGCGTTTTATATGGATTCACTCATATTTATTACCAATTTCATGCAAATCAGAAAGCGGCCCGTTACATTGCCGCTATCAGTGCCTTACTCCTATCATATTGATTACGCTTATTATGTTATACGCAAGGAAACTAAGCCCCATTTCTCCTGCGGCGTTTTCTTTACCCTTGCATAACAGATAATATGCTCCATGGTACCATTTTACTGTACCGAACGGATGCCCGGATAAGCACATCCTTTGCTTTAACTTTTCTTTCGGCCACAACACTAATCCCTAAGGAAGAAATGTAACTGCTCGTACTCTCTGTAATCTTAACAGCTGCAACTGGCTTCCCTATACTAATGGCAAACTTAATTTCATCAAGCGGCATTCTGGTGTTATTGGCAGGGCGGTTTGAGCAAATGACCACACTTGAATATTTTATTTGTTTCTGAATTTGGGGGTCGACATTAAATCTTCGATCAACAGTATAAAATGGCGAGCTACTTGGTACTGAGTAATCTCTGACACTATATTTCGTTCTATCTAATAGGGCACTAATATCGGAGTAATCATTGTTGTTCCGGCGATGCGGAATAAAAACATTAATTTTCAATATAAGCCTCCTCGTATTATATAAAACCTAGTATCGCATTTGTCACAGAACCAGTAAATTTCACCACTGAGCAGAGCATTTGCGGAAATAGAATAATTACATTTCCCGCATATCCAAACGGCCGCCTCATCATCTAAATTCATATTATGCCCGCAGGAAGGACAACGCATTTTTTCAAAGTCTTTCTCCTGCTGAGTTCAGGTCTAACACTATCTTTTTTATCTCTTATGGCTGAAAGATATCCGGCTGTAATAATGCCCGCTGGTATGCTGCAACAGCGATACCAACCAATGATGACACCGTGCTGACGATTTGACCTGTGAAAGTCACTGCCTGTTGCAGTAGATCATGATGTACCGGAAGGTGATGGTTTTGACATAAGCCATGGAATATCGTTCAGTACTAACCGGGGGGACGGAACTCCACCGGATCTTTAAATTAGCCGGCCTGCCGGGCCTTTTCACTCATCAAGAAAGGATATCTTCTAATAGCTGTTGTCATCTTATCCCAAATAGACTAATATGAGAGTAATAATTAATCGTTATTGCTTAAACGCAACTGAAAGGAGACAGTTATGCTTAGAAGAGTGACTGTGGAAAATGGAGTCATCGAAGGACTTCCGGCTGCCGACTCGCGGATTACCTCCTTCAAGGGAATTCCGTTCGCGGCGCCGCCTGTGGGTGAGAACCGCTGGCGGGCGCCGCAGCCCGCGAAAAACTGGGACGGTATCCTGTATGCCTACAAATTCGCGCCGATCTCCATGCAGCATGTCCCCGGCGAGGATCCGGAAAACCTCTATTCCCGCGAATGGAACGTAGACACTTCGATCGAGATGAGCGAGGATTCGCTCTATCTCAACGTCTGGACACCTGCCAGGAATACCGATGAGAAGCTGCCGGTGTTTGTCTGGTATTTCGGCGGCGGACTTCGGGAGGGAAACACGGCCGAGATGGAGTTCGACGGCGAACGCATTGCACGCCGCGGTATCGTCGTTGTCACCGTCAATTACAGGCTTAACGTCTTCGGTTTCCTTTGCCACCCCGAGATAACGGCGGAAAGCCCCAAGGCCCCTGCAAACTTCGGCCATCTTGACCAGCAGTTCGGCACGCGCTGGGTCAAGAATAATATTGCAGCTTTCGGCGGCGATCCGGATAACATCACGATTGGCGGCCAATCCGCCGGCGGCGGCAGCGTTATGACGCAGGTGACGTCGCCGCAGAACGGGGGATTGTTCCAGAAGGCTATCGTCGACAGCGGCCTCATGATGTCACCATACCCCTACAGCATGTTTGGTCCCGACAAATATCTGGACAAGGCGGAGCAGCAGGGTGTCGAATTCTTCAAATACCTGGGCGTTTCCTCTTTGGCGGAGGCCAGAAAGATCGACGCATTCACCCTGCGCGACAAATCTGAAGCTTACGGACAGGGATGGGGCACCGTCAAGGACGGAATATTTTGTGTCGGCAACGAGAATAAGCTCTACTGTGAGAACAAGTGTCAGCACATCCCAATGATGTTCGGTCATACATTATCGGAATTCCCCCAGAGGCCAAGGGTCAGGACGGTGGAGGAATTCACATCGTTTGCCCGCGAAACCTACGGCGCAGATGCCGATGCGTTTTTGAAGCTCTGCGCATCCTATAACGGCAGCATCACGGAAATGCTGCACAAGTCCAGCGTCAGCCATCTCGAGTTCTCGATTCGGAAGATTGGCAGGGCAAAGGCCGCGACAGGCGATCAGATGCCTATGTACTGCTGGGCTTTCGAGCCCGAAATTCCGGGCTGGGACAACCCGGGCGCCTTTCATTCCTCCGACCTGTGGTTTTTCTTCGAAACCCTGGCGAAATGCTGGCGGCCGTTTGTCGGCAAGCATTACGACCTCGCGCGGCAGATGTGTAACTATTGGGCCAATTTCATCCGCTCCGGCGACCCGAACGGACAGGATGCCGACGGTTCGGATATGCCCCTGTGGAAACCGTACACAGACAGCGAGCCTAACAGGATGTTTTTCACAGACACCGCGCACTTGAGCAGCAAGGGACCGAGCCCTCTGATGAAATTCCTGCTGGATCATAATCTCGACTAAACATGAGCTAAAGGTGAACACGCACTTCCCGACGCACGGTGATTGAGCCGGATTTAAGTCTAAGCGGTACACTGATAACCCAAAGCCTGTAGGTTTATATTCTGCCACCGTAACCATAAAAAGCACTGATTTCGTAAGATTTCAGTGCTTTTTCATGCTTATTGAGATAAAAATGTATAGTCCGTACTTACTGCGCTTTTCTCCACAAGGCGTAAAAGCCTAGTGCATTCTTTAAAACCTCATTTGCACGGCGTAACTCGGCGTTTTATGCACTTTTATGGGTCTGATAATGGGGATGTTTGACAAATGAGGTTTAACGTGTTAAACTCACCACAAGGTTTAACGAATTAAACCCCGAGGAGGTATTGCAATGGAAACGCCAAAGGTATTTGAAAGCGAATACCGTTTTTGCCTGATTTTATGGGAGAACGAGCCGGTGGGCAGCACACAGCTCGTCAGGCTTTGCAAGGAAAAGCTGGGATGGTCAAAAGCAACAACATATACGGTCATCCGCAGGCTGGCTGAACGAGGCGTTTTGAAAAACGAGAGCACCATTGTAACTTCCCTTGTTTCAAAGGACGATGTGCAGGCAGCAGAAATTAACGAGCTGGTAGATAAAACATTCGATGGGTCGCTTCCTAAGTTTATCGCCGCATTTACAAAGCATAATGCCCTTTCTCCGGAGGAAGCGAAGCAACTCCGGCAAATGATCGACACTCATGAGGGGGAATGAGTATGGAGGTTGTGTTTTTAAATCTTTTCAACATGAGTATTGCCGCCAGTTGGGTCATTCTCGCAGTTGTGATTCTTCGGGTAATCCTAAAAAGAGCGCCCAAATCTATTCGCCGGATTCTGTGGGCAATTGTGGGAATACGCCTTGTTTTACCGTTTTCGCTCGAGAGCTTTTTAAGCCTGATCCCTTCTGCGGAGACGATCAGTCCCTATATTTTAAACGAAGAAATATCTGTAATACACAGTAGGATAGGTGTTTTGAATCAGACGGTGAACACCTCTGTTTCAGATTCGCTTGCCCTAAATACCGCAGTTGGTGCCAATGCGATACAGGTTGTGTTATATATGGCATCCGTCGTCTGGATTATCGGCATTTTATCGTTACTTTTGTACAGCGTTATCGGTTACGTCCGTCTTCGCCGCCGTGTTGCGGATGCTGTCATTTTTCGGGATAACTTCCGGAAGAGTGAAAAGGTTACCTCGCCTTTTGTCCTCGGGATATTTCATCCTCGCATTTACCTGCCTTTCGGCATGGATGACGAAAGCCTTGCCTATGTCCTTGCACACGAGCGGGAGCATATCAGATGCCATGACCACTGGATCAAGCCTGCCGGCTTTTTGCTTTTAACTATATATTGGTTCAATCCGCTCATCTGGATTGCTTATATTTTATTTTGCCGGGACATTGAGCTTGCCTGTGATGAACATGTGATAAAAAAGATGAGCCTTGGGGATAAGAAGGCATATGCAAAGGCGCTGCTCACATGCAGCACTGACTGTCGACCCATCTTTGCGTGTCCTCTGGCCTTCGGCGAGGTTGGTGTGAAAAACCGAATCATCAGTGTGATAAACTATAAAAGACCGGTGTTTTGGGTTAGCGTCGTGGCGATTGTTGCCTGTATAATCGTGGCGGTGTGCTTCCTGACGAATCCAAATACAAGTGAAGATCCGGCGAAGGTAATAGGCGAATATGACACCGGCTCATTGGGCGGCGCGTTTGTGACCTCGGGAAATCCCGCTTATAATATAGGGATGAACGCTTACGGGATGCCGGTTTTTTATAATTCAGACGCGGCTTTTTATGCAATTCTTGAAGATTGTGCAGATGGATTTGCTTACCTATCAAATGAAATCGGCCTGCCCGCCGTAACAAAGCTAAACTATGAAGTCTATAAGACTTATGGATGGCAAACCGGGACGAGTGACGAAGCATTACGTAAGCAATGCATGGAGATCAGCCAGTTTTTTGATATTTATGAGAACAGCTTTTCCACCTTCCGAGCTGTTGCGGTAAATCCGACAGGTGATGATAACGATTTTATATCTTTTAGCGGTGATGTCGCGGAGGGTGGCCAAAATTCGGCAAATACCGAGGCGGTTTCCGATGTGCATCTTCTAACGGAATTCTACGAGAGTGCGCTCAAACCATATGAGGACTGTATACCGGATCATGAGTATATGGACCTTGACGCCAACGGCACGGCGGAACTTCTGGTGTACAACCCCGGTGCGTCTAAAAGCATGGGATGCGAGATATATACAGTTGAGGACGGCGAGGTTAAAAGCTTTAACGGCAACAGCATCGCAGTGTATTATGCCACGGGTATAAAAACCACGCTTGCACCTTTGTCGGCGCATTTTACCGACATCATTCTGTGGGCCAATCCGAGCAATACCCAGAACGCTGCGGAATATCAGAGGGGCAGATTTATTCAATGCGAGGATGTTGAAAGCGGGCAGTCCGGCAGTATCCTCCTGTCCCAAAATGGAAACGAGACACACTTTTGGTCCGACATTTATTTTTTCAGCAGTGCACAGGACGGAACCCTGCAGATAACCAAAATGGCCGGTTATGAATACAAAAGCCATGATTATTACGACAACACGAGCGGGACTGACCTCTGGTATGTCAACGAAAATGAGGTTTCAAAGGAGGAACACGACAGGCTTGTCGCCGGAATATTCGCCGGTATCAAAGCTGCTTACGGCGTTTCTTACGCCACTGACGCTTTACCCTAAACGTAAGGTTCCCGCGTCAAATGAATATGCGGAATGAGTTTTAGCTAGTTATCAAACGGCCTGTGCACAGAGGACCTTTTGTGAAAAGTTTACGCCGCCTTGTTGACAATGTAAACAGCAGCGCATATAATAAGTTTACATTGTCAACAAGGTGGAGATTAAAATGCCTGAACAGAATATAAGCCTCACCAATGCCGAATGGAACCTCATGGAGTGCCTGTGGGACACATCACCGCGAACCGGCAGAGAGGCAACGGAGTATTTGCAGGAGCATGTGGGCTGGAACCGGAGCACGACCCTAACGATGCTTCGCCGCATGACGGAAAAAGGCTTTATACGCTGCGAAGAGAAAAATGGGATAAAAACATACGCGCCCCTCGTTAGACGGGAAGACGCGGTAAAAAAGGAAACGGACGATTTTTTAAACCGCGTATACAAAGGCAGCGTCAGCCTGATGATGAGCGCCATCACAAAGAAGCAGGAACTCACAAAGGATGAAATTGCTGAATTATACGCCATCTTGCGTGAAGCCGAGGGGGGAAAGAAATGACGGAACGGATTATAGCTTCCTCCGTTCTTATCCTCGTGGTGATTGTTCTGCGGCATTTATTAAAAGGTAAAATTAGCTTACGCCTGCAATACGCCCTATGGGTGCCGGTGCTTTTGCGGCTACTCGTGCCTGTGAGTTTTGGGAAGAGCAGCGTCAGCTTAATGAACGTAGTTGAACGGTCAGTGGTCTATGGGATGGCGGAGCAGACATTATCAGAGACACAGGTTTACTCTGACATGATACGTAACAGCGAAATGACGGTAGATGAAGCGCGTAAAGTCGGTAACGGCACGCTGCATGAGATCCAGGGACGTTCGGTGGAGAGCGGTTACGGGAATCTGCGAACATTTATATTCACGGATTCTCTCGGCACGGTGCTGTCGCGGGTATTGAAGCCCGTCTGGATAACTGGTATTGCCGCAGTTGGACTGTGCCTGGTTTTTTGCAATCTCGGCTTTGGCAGAAAACTGAGAAGAACAAGAAAAAGATTGCAGGCAGACAATTGTAAACTGACGGTTTATGAGGTGGAAGCCCTGACATCTCCCTGCCTGTTCGGGCTTCTCCGTCCCGCTATCTATATAACGCCTGATGTCGCCCGGGACGAAAAAAAGCTGCGCCATGTGCTGGCACATGAGATGACACATTACCGCCATAGGGACCATATCTGGTCGGCTCTGCGTGGCCTTTGTCTCGCCATTCACTGGTATAATCCACTTGTCTGGCTGGCGTCGGTACTTTCCCGCCGGGATTCCGAACTGGCCTGCGATGAGGGGACCGTCAAACATATCGGTGAGAAGAGCCGCATGGAATACGGACGAACGCTGATCGCACTTACCTGCGAGAAACGAAAAGCCATGGATTTGCTCTGCTGCGCCACAACCATGACAGACGGGAAAAAGGGCATCAAAGAACGAATCACACTGATTGCTAAAAAGCCGAAGACGCTCCTATCGGTGCTCATTGCCGTATTACTGGTTGTTGCTGTTGCTGTCGGGTGTACCTTTACCGGAGCAAATGACAAAGAAGAGGTACCGGAATCCGGAATCATTCCGCTTACTGAAGAGGAAGTGGAACAGGTAAATAAGGCATTTGAGCCACTTTTGTTTGACGATGACGGGAATAATACCGGTGTAAATCCGATAAGCCATTTTTTTAAGTGTTATTATGTCAGGCCGGAGGATATCAATCTTGCGGAATTTCTGCGTTATTTCCCATCTGAAACAGTAACAGACGAGGCCGAGCTTAATGCAATCAAGGCTGATAAGAACTTTCCTTTTGGCGCGGAAGCGGCTTTAAATGTCCCAGTCCATAAGATCACCGCAGAATCGGTGAATGAGATGCTGCAAAGGTATACCGGCATAACACTGGACGATCTGAGCGGTATTGGCGCGGAGGACCTTCTATACTTGGAGGAGTACGACGCATATTACAATTTCACAAGCGATTTTGCTGCCGGAACCTTCCGTTGTACACATGGTGAACGGGAGGGGGATATCGTGCGTTTGTTCTATAACGATCAGATTCTGCTTACACTAAAAAAGCAAGGTAATGACTACCTGATTGTATCGCATCAGAAGGTTGGAGCGGAAATAGGTTCGGGAACAACAGCAGATACGGTGAACAATACGGTTGGCGTTGAGGGCTTAGAAAATTTTCCCAAAGCTGTCACAGACTACGCGGTGGACTATGTCGCAAAGCAGGTTGATCACTACAACGAAGCCGGAAAGGATTTACCGGACGGCATGGGGACATACACCATCACTGATGCGAAAATTACCGGTCTGACTCAAATAAACACCGGTACGGCGGGGCTCACAAACGGTGTCAATATGTATTTGCTGGAATACCGCCTGCGCCCTGATTATCCGGAGAACGTCATTATGGCCGGTGGTATGCAGATGGAGGAAATTGACGGCGAGGACTGGATCACCGAATGGGGAAGCACGGGTCAGCCCTACCTGCTTCTGGCGTGGGACAACAACGGAGCGGAAACGTCCTGGCAGCGCGTCTGCGTGACCAATACCGATGCAATTATGGTGGACTACGGCACACCCGAGATGCTGGAGCGTTACGGCAATGCATTTACCGCCGCGACCATGGAACTGTATCAGAAAAACCTTGAAATCCGCACAATCGGTCAGGTTTTTACCGCATATATACGGGAAGAAAATATGGGAAACACCGCGGTACGGGAGGTCGCGGAGCTTCTCATGACCAAACTGCTGGATGATCTCAAAACTGGGCAGGACGGACGGACCTTTATAATTACAGACTGGAAAAACCTTTCGCTCAGCGCCGACCGCATTTACGACGCATGGGTCGTTACCGGAGATGTCGAAGTGCTGTATGAAGGCATCTTGTCGCCTATCGGGGACAGCGATACTGTTCCACAGGGAGAATATGTGAACGTATCTCTGGGGGAGCGGTATCTGAGGTATGAAGACGGCATGTATACCCTTTCACTTTCGGCAGGAGAGCAACGGGCAATCCTTGAGCCGCCGCTTCTTACTCGGGATATGAGCGTCGGTATCGGCGTTATTCCCGACTACATCGACGACGAGCGGCTGGTTTTCCACGGGTATTTCGGTTTGTTCGTCTATGACCTGAAATCGGAGAAGATTACCTTCGCCGCCGATCTGAAAAAAGCCGTGGGTACCACAATCATTCAGGGCAGTGAGGGTGCGGCGGTGCGCGTCAGTGCCGATGGTAATACCATACAACTTTACTTTTACCCAGATCAGGGGGAGCCGGTAATGGCCTACACCATTGACGCCCGCACCGGTAACTACAATTATGACCACTATGCTCCTTTGGACGCTAATTTTGTTCCGACTGACGGGATGTACGACAGGTTTTCCTTCGGAACGTTGGGAGAACTCACATATACCGACGACAAGAACAGCTATTTTCTCTTTTCGGATTGGGATTGGGCAAATTAGAAAAATATTCTGACGATAACACGGGATGACGCGTTTATCGAACGAAGCCTTATTAGACAACGAGATTACATATCTGTATACGGCAACGGCAAGACGGCTATACAACCTCGTGCTTTATTCCCTTGGCGACCAACCGCTGGCTGAACAGCAGCGACGCAAAGCAGCGGGTCTTAGTTGTCTTAAACACGCATCCGGCTGCGAAACGTGCTCTGAGGTTGACAAATAGTCAGGCTCAGAGCACGTTTTTTTCTTGTGTGACTTCTTCATTTACAATAAGAGTGAGGTCATTTTAGATACTGCCATTTGGGTGTTGCTCTTCAGTTTAAGCGTTGACTCAAACTTAATGCGCTCGTGCTGTTTGCGTATGCATATTACGTTATTATTCTTTCACATACAAAAAGTCTGAAACACCTGTGATAAACCTTGATAATCAAAGCGTATCGGCTTTACACCGATCAAAAACCGGATCGTGTAGGTTTTCGTTTTCTCGTTAAGGTCTTCAATAACACCCTCACCGAAGGATTTGTGTTTCCCTCGGTCTGCCCGTTTTTTGGAACATGTTTTGTGGCCTTAAAATAATGGAAAGCATAATTGACATTTATGGAAGTATGTGATAATCTTTAAAATGTAAAGCATACTTTCCATCAGAGGAGCGATACGATTGAAAAACAGGCTTGAGGAACTGCGGAAAGCACGCGGTATCCGCCAAGAGGATCTTGCGGACGCGCTGGAGGTTTCCCGGCAGACGATCGGTTCTCTGGAAAACGGGCGGTACAATCCGTCGATTCTGCTGGCCTTTAAAATCGCCAAATACTTCGGAATGACGATTGAAGAGATATTTATTGACGAGGAGGAGTAGAGATTGAAAAAGCATAGCATCGGCAGGTACTTTGCTTTTGCCCTGTTTGGCTTTTTGCTGATAGCCTTCGGCCTTGCGCTTGCCCTTTTACAGACGAATCCGGAAGGAATAATGAAAGCGCTGCCGTTTGTCTGTATCGGCATTGGATGCGGCGTTCTCGGCGGCAATCTGGGGATAGCGATTAAAATGTATTTGCTCAGAAAAGACAGCCGCGCGGCAAAACAGATAGAGATCGAAGAGCGGGATGAACGCAATATAGCTATAAGAAACGGCGCGAAGGCAAGAGCTTATGATATTTCGGTTATAGTTTTCAGCGCGGTGCTGTTGATTTTAGCTCTTTTGCAGGTGGAGCCATATATATTGTTTATCCTTATCGCGGCGAATTTGTTCATTATCTTCTCACATATTTATTTTATCTGGAAATTGAATAAGGAAATGTAATAAGGCTTATAAAAGCATCGGGAGGAATTATTATGCTATGCAAAACGATCGTCAGTAAAAAATACTGGTATCTGCTTCTGCTGACCGGCGCCGTTTCACTGGTGGTCGGGACCGTTTGGGCAATTACAAACAAGGGGGAGCTGAACGGCGGGCCCGCAATGCTGATTGGCATGTTTACCGGCCTTGGTGCGGTGCTTTTCATATTCAGCGCCATCCGGCTTGCCTATATGGCCGCCGTTTCGCCGGTAAAGCTTAAAAAGGAAGAAATCAAATTCAGGGACGAGAGAAATATACAAATCACCAGGTTATCGCTTTCCGCCTCCGGCGTCGCTGCAACACTGGCCTTTGCGGTTTTAGCCTGTATCTTTTTCTGGCTCGGGTATATCATACCGGCGTTTTGCCTGCTTGGCGCAATGTGGCTTCAGGTTCTGGTGACCGTTATCGCACACAGAGTATATAACGCCAAAATGTGAAAACCGTAGCTTAACCTGATTATCAGAACGCAAGTGCCCGCTCAATACGGGTCCTTGCGTTTTTCGTTTGCGGCTTAAAAGAATATCGTGCGGACCGAATAACTTCTTTGACAAACGAAGGGAATCATAATATAATTGCCATAAATATTAAACATTGGAGGAGTGTTCCTGTGTTCTTCACAAAATTTAATCCGATGTCCGAAGAGGAAATAATCAGGAAAGTCAATGCGAATCCCAAAGCATCCGGCACGTCCTGTCCGTGCCTTGCCGGCAAATCGTTCAAGGTTCGGCTCGAGGGCGAGTTTGCTCCGGCTCAGCTGGAGTATAATATTCTCGACGCAGAGAAGCTGACCATTATCGAGAACGGTACGAGCTATAATGCGCCGTATTCCGCGACCTCGCTCGGACACGTTGTTATCCTCACCCATCTGATTCCGGGCACATCGCGCGGCTGGCATCTTGTCATCGATACGAAAACCAATGCGCTTACCGCGTTTGAAACCTGGTTCGGCATCGAGGTTCCCGTCGGAGGCGACATGATGGGAACGACTCCGCCGACCGGAACCCGCAAGATTCCCCGTGAGATACAGCGGCATTATCATTTCGGCTGGGCGGACTTCGGAACCAATGAAAAACCCGAAAAGCTGCACACCACGACAAACCGCGTGGAAGGACGCGGCCTCCATTGGCAGTATTGCAATGGCTACGAGCTGTTGACCTTCTTCCCCAGCGTCATATGCTCAACGTTTGTGGAGCTGAGCGACCCGCAGGGTGGAATTACAATGACCAACCCTTCGGACTACATCAGAATTGATGACGAATTCTACATTTACACGCGCTGGGAAGTAGAGTTCAGCGGTAAAATGTGGATAGAGGTCCTGAATTTCTTTGAAATGAAGGCGATAGGCTTCTCGTTTGGCTTCGACGAAAAGGACGAGCTTAATTATGCGCTGCACGCCGCGGAACTGGAAATCACCGGAGACGCAGCGCATCTGGAGAAGATTACCCACAACGGCGACAAGGAACCTCCGATGGCCATGCTGAAGGGTAAGGGCGCCCGGTATGCCTACCGTCCGATGGACATTGATATTCCGATGACCAAAGAAGAAGCACATCAGAAGGCAAGGGAATCCCAGCGCATCTTTGAGTTCGGCGGTCCGAATATCATGGCGAGCGGAAACAATCTGCCTTTCTCCGACTATCTTGTCGGCAAGCAGTTTAAGGTTAAGCTTGACTGCGAAAAGCATGCGGCGGCTCCCTGGGGCGGAACACAGGATGTAGTATACGAGTATGACGTAATCAGCAAGGACAGGCTGAAATGGCGTTTTGCGGGCGGAACATGGCAGGAAGAAAAATACGTCGCCTTTGAGCCGGCAAAGGACATTCTCTTCTTTTCGCATATGCTGACCGGCGATCCGGATTTCGCAAATGTATCGCAGGCTGTGGATTTCTCAAACGGCCTCACCACAACGGTCCGCGCGCAGATCGGCAACTGGCACAGCGAATGGGAAGTCGGCGCATACGCCAAGTTCGGCGTTCTGGAATACGGCGATATTGTACCGCCGTTTACCCGCCGCCACAACTTTACGACCGACCTGGTTGGAAAGACCTATACCTGGAACTACAGCGACACGATGTCTTCCATCCATGTATACAGTTCGCCTGAGAGTTACAGCTGGACCATATTCCAGAACGACAACAGCGGCGGCGCGACATGGAGCAGCCCGTGCTTCTATATAAAGCTCCGCGACGACGCGTATATGTTCCAGTGGGTGGAGGAAAACTGCAACGGCAGCCAGGGCCTTGTGGTGTTCAACCCGAAAACCATGCACGACGGCGGTTTCTTCTTCGGCGTCGGCCGTCATATGGGGCTTACCCTGAACATCACGGGCGCATTTGCACGCAGTCTGGGCAACTTCGACATTATGAAGTATTTTGACAAAAAGGGTAACTTATAAATATAATCACAAAAAACAATGCGGAAATGCATAAGCATTCCCTCAGACTGCAGATAAAGGTAAAGCAAATTCTTGCGGAGGGTTTGTGAGGGGGGGCTGAGAAGCCCCCTTCACGTTAAATTCCCGCCCGCAGGCGCAATATTTTAAGGAAGGTCGTGACCTTCCTTAAAATATGTTAGGGTGTCGGCAAAGTCGGCACCCTAATTGTTTTTCCGCCGCTGCCAATGCCCGCGCCCAAACGCGGGACCCTGCCGGATATTGGCTCGCCGGTTTTCGCAAGAATCGTTCTCTTGTGTTTTATCCAGTACCGTCATCATGCGGTTTTTACCGATAAGATAAGCACAACTCTTTCCGAAGCCCGGCAAATGGTATACATAAAATACATTATGAAAACGTTAATAGGAGGTAAAGTATGCTGAAATTCCCGAATCTGTTTTCACCGTTCAAAATCGGTGACACCGTGTTCCGGAACAGAATTTTCAATTCCCCGACAGGTTATATGGATTTTTACTGGGACGGCACCACCCCCTCGGAAGACTTTATCGCATATTATGAAAAAAAGGCAATGGGCGGAGCGGCCACAGTCTGCATCGGCGAGTGCCACTTAAATCCCGCTTTGACAAGGACGGGCGGCCTCGGCGTCGATATCACAAACGACGCGGCGATGCGCTTTATGGGCAGGCTGGCAGACAGGGTAAGCAGGCTGGGTGCCGTTCCATCATTGGAGCTTCAGCACGGCGGTATGGTTGCGGACGCGCATTTGGGGCCGTCCAGCGAATACTTAGACGGAAATAAAATCATGCCCTGCAATGCGATGACGGAGGAACAAATATACGAGACCATCCAAATGTTTGCGGACGCCGCGGCGAAAGCAAAGCATTACGGATTCGGTATGGTAACCGTTCACGGCGGGCACGGATGGCTTTTGCAGCAGTTCTTCAGCCCGGCTGTAAACAAGAGAACGGACAAGTGGGGCGGTTCGGCGGAGAACCGCGCGCGGCTTGCCGTGGCCGTATGCGACGCGATACATGAAAAATGCGGAAGTGGGTTCCCGATTGAGGTCCGCATATCCGTTACGGAGTTTGAGGACGGTTACGATGTCGCGGAGGGCGTGGAATACGCAAAGCAGCTGGACGGGCACGCGGATATCATACACTGTTCCGCGGGCCTTCACGGACGTACAAAGCGCGGAAACTCGCTGAGATGGGCTCCGTCCATGTACGAGCCGGACGCTGCGTTCCTGAAGTACGCGGCGGAAGTCAAAAAGCACGTAAAGAAATCGCTTGTTTCTTCGGTCGGGGCGCATTCGGACCCAAAACTGATGGAGGAAGCGATTGCATACGGAAAGACGGATATTATCAACATCGCACGCGGCTTAAACTGCGACCCCGACCTGCCGAACAAGGCAAGAGCGGGCAAAGACGGCGAAATTAGAAAATGCATCCGCTGCTACGGCTGCAGCGATGCGCTGTTTCCCACGTTCCGCATCTATTGCGTGCTTGATCCGGAATCGGGCCGCGAGAACGAATTTACGCGTTTTTCGCTGCCGCCTGAAAAACAGCGCGTTCTGGTCGTCGGCGGCGGTATGGGCGGAATGGAGGCCGCAATCACCTGCGCGAAAAACGGGCATTCCGTTCTGCTCTGCGAAAAGGGGCCAAGGCTTGGCGGCGCAATCCTGTGCGAGGAAACCGTTCCGTTCAAGCGGCATTTAATGGAATATGTGGAACTGCAGAAAAACACGATAAATAAGCTGAACATAGAAGTGCGCCTGAACTGCGAGGTGACGCCCGAATTCATCGAGAAGCTGGCTCCGGACGCCGTAATCGCATCCATCGGTTCGGTTCCGGCCGTGCCGCCCATCGAGGGTGTTGACGGAGCAAACGTGCTTTTTGTTGAGGAAGCGTTTAAAAACCCGGCGTTGACGGGTCGACGAGTCATCATAATCGGCGCGGGCCCCTCCGGCGCCGAGTTGGGCGTCTATCTGAACATGCTGGGCAAGCAGATCGATATTGTCGAAATGAGCCCCACAGTGACCGGGCCAAGGGTTCAGGGCATGGTTACCCGCATTGAACTGGAGGACAGGGGTGTAAACCTTCATTACAATACCGGAGCAGAGAGAATCACCGATGAAGGGCTGCACTGCGCGACTCCGGACGGACCTTTGTTCCTGCCCGCCGATACCGTTGTCATCGCAACCGGCGTGAAGCCGCTTTGGGACGAAGCGGTTGCGCTCGGATCCGTTTCTCCCGTATTCCATATGGTCGGCGACTGTGCGGGCGGAAAACTAATCAAGCACGCGACGGAATCAGCCCATACCATAGCGACATTGATCGGAAGATATCTGTAATTTACAGCGACAAGGCATGCACGGGAAACCCCCGCAGAGTACGGGTTCCCGTGCATGCCCGTCTATTGAACATTATTCGCGGAATCCGGAGGGATACGCCCGAGATTACTTCCATTTTTTGTTGCAGAAATAAGCCCGATGCGATACACTATAGTAAGCAGGCCGGCTCGCGGGAGGGAATTTATTCGATGAAAACAGACAGGCTTTATGGGATAACCATATACCTGCTCAATCCCTTCAGGCTGCCGTACGCGCAAAGCGGGCGGTTAGCTTTACATACACCAATTCCGAAAACGCGACAAGAACACATACCGTCGAACCCATTGCGGTGTTGTACCGCTGGTACGCGTGGTATCTGCTGGCCTACTCCAGAGCAAAAAACGATTACCGGACCTACAAGCTCGTCCGCATGAGCGACCTTAACGTGACGGATTCCGGGTATATAAAGGAGCATACAGGAGCGGAGGAGGCCCTGTGCATGGCCGACAAAGACAATAACCGCGGGATTACTAAGGTGCTCATATACTGTAAGGCGAAGGCAAAGGCGCGGGCAATCGAATATTTAAATGGGAAAATCACGAAGGAAAAAGAAAACGGCGACGCGTCCATGACGCTGCGCGTGATGGAAAACGAGCACTTCTGGTTCGGCTCGCTGCTGTCTCTCGGGGATGACGCGAGGTTTTGGAGCCCGAGAGAATCAGGCGGCGCGTCATCGAAGCCGCGCAGAAAATCATATCTTTGTATCGTGAATTATGACAGGCTATTGTCGCAGATGCTCCGTTATACTTGGAAAAAGTGAACGGAGGCGGTAAAAATGGAAATAACAATCAAAGATATTAAGAACGGCGTCGGCGCCTGCGGGCTTGTCTGCGCGCTGTGCAAACATTACATGTCAAATAGCGACGGGAAAGACAAAAAGACCTGTTTGGGATGCGCGTCGAAAATAGGCTGCGAGATAAAAGCCTGCTGTGAGGAAAAAGGGATTACGCATTGCTTTTTATGCCCCGATATGCCCTGCGGCCACGATATGCTCAAAGAGATGCGGGTCAGGGTGTTTAATGAAACGGCAAAAAATGAAGGCCTCGACAAACTCGCGGAATATCTGTACAAAAATCTCCGGAACGGGATAACCTATCACAGGCCGGACGGCGTCGCGGGCGATTACGACAGATGCAAAACGGAACAGGAACTGCTTGATCTTCTGAAAAACGGAAAACCCGATCCCTTTTCAACATGCCCCGTCTACGAAAGCAAAAGCTTTCTTCTGCGCCTGGTATCGCCGGACGACGCCGATGATTTGCTCAGGTGCTATGTAAATAAGGAAGCGCGGAGATTCTTCAACGCCGACACCTGCACCAGCGATTTTTTCTATGAAAGCCTAGATGAAATGCGCTCCTGTATCGGCTTCTGGCTGGAGGAATACAAAGCGGGAAATTCGTCCGCTTCAGCATTATTGTTAAGGCAAGCGGTAAAGCGGTCGGTACCGTTGAAATAATCGGCAGCAGTTTCAGCGTACTGCGCGCGGACATTCTGCCGGAATACGAAAGCGAAGAGCATCTGTCCGAGCTTTTAAATATCGCGGACAGTTTTTTCCATGATTTCGGCTGCCATGAAATCGTAACCAAAGCTATCCCGGAAGCGGAAGCGCGTATTTCGGCTCTGATAAAAAACGGATACGGCCCCTTTCCTCAAAATAAGGACTGGGACCGCGAGCATTACTACAGGAAAGAAGCAATGGAGTAAATAATGATCAAGCTGACAAATCGCCAGGCACGGCAGTTTTTGCTGCTGAAGCACGGACTCATCGGAGAGTACATATTCGTAGGAAAACAAGGAGCGCATGCATTTGTCCGCCAGGCCGGCTGCATACAATTCGACCCTATCGACGTGTGCGGCCGGAATGCGGACCTGGTGCTGCAGTCACGCGTCAAAGGTTATAAAAAGGCCATGCTGGACGAGCTTTTGTATAAGGACAGGAAGCTTGTCGATTATCCGGACAAGAACCTTGCGATCATCCCCACGGAAGACTGGCCGTATTTCGAGCGCTACAGGCAGGCCGCCCGGAATAATACCGGGCGTTACCCCCAAATGGACGAACTGACAAAAGCAGCCCTTTTGCATATCCGAAATCACGGACCCGTATGTTCCGCCGACCTTGATTTTGAGGGCGATTTTTACTGGCGGTCCGCGATCCATTGGAGCAGCGGGACAAATCTGCCCCGTTCTGTGCTCGAGCAGCTTTATTCGTCGGGTGATTTGATTATCCATCACAAAAAGGGCACACGCAAATACTACGACCTTGTAGAAAAGCACCTGACGGCCGAACTGCTGAACGCGCCGGATCCGCTGCCCGACGAGCAGGAACATATCAAATGGCGTGTCCTGCGCCGGATCGGCGCGGTCGGTCTTTTATGGAACCGCGTATCTGACGCCTTTTTGAATATCTGGGAGCTGAACACGGAGAAACGAAACGAAGCTTTTCGTTCCTTATTGGACGAAGGAAAGATTCTGGAAGTAACGGTTGAGCGCATAAGATCCGCCATGTACTGCCGCGCGGAAGACCTTGCACTGATAAAGGCCGTTCTGGAAAACCCGGAACCGAAAGCACGGTGCGAGCTGATTGCCCCGCTGGATAATCTGATGTGGGACAGGAAACTGATCAAAGCGCTGTTCGGCTTTCACTACGCATGGGAAATCTATACGCCCGAGGTAAACCGCAGGTACGGTTATTATACTCTGCCGCTGCTCTTCGGCGAAAGCCTTATCGGGCGGATCGAGACGGTTGCCGACCGTAAAACCGGAACGCTGGTTGTGAAAAACATCTGGTATGAGGACGGGGTGAAGCAGACGCGGAAGCTTCAGGCGGCGCTCCAAAGCCGTTTGCGGAAATTTGCCGCATTCAACGGCTGTCAGAACGTATCAAGTACATCAAGCGCATCAAGCGTATAAATATCCGTATATACGCCGTCTTTTCGGGCGTCGTTTTCCAGATAAACCTTACCGGCAAACGAAAAAATGCTGAAGGAACTCAGATAGGAACCGTACGCGTCGTGGGGCAGATAAAGAAACATGCGCATATTCCGCCTGTTTTGCCGGAATGACTCTTCAATCCTGTTAAGTACCGGGATAAAATGCTTCAGATAAAACGGATTAAAGAAAAAGAATGTGTTCATGTCCGGCGTAATGACCGCCTGCCTTGCATCGCAGTTTAATATATGAATTTCCGATCCGTTGTTTGTGGTTTTGGTAAAGCTTTCCTGATTTTTAGTAAGCCTGCCGTAGATTTCCGGATTGACCTCGATACCGTATACCTTCGGGCATCCGAAATAGGCAGCGGAGAATACGGCCCGTCCGAGCCCGCAGCCGAAATCCGTAAAGCAGGAGTCTATGGTAAAGGGAAAAAGCGTAAACAACCGCTCCAGCATGGAATACGGGGTCGGCTCATAATTTGCATAACCGGGTTTATTATCAAGCTCGATATGCCCTTCCGTATCGATGCCCAGAGCCGGGTCGCATATTGACGTTTTCATGGTTTGATCAGTCCTTTTATTCCGAATACAGCCGCTCAAGCTCCAGTATCCAGCCGGAGATATCCTCCGTTACCTGTTTATCCACGTTCGATTTGATGTTGTATTCGCTGATATCTTTTTTTCCGTTCGAGGGCATGAAAAGGTGGTTCAGCCCGTCATACAGCCTGAATGTAACGTTCTCCTTCCCGCTTAAGCCATCCTGCCACAGCTTAAAATCCTTTTCGGGCGAGACCTGAAAATCTTGCCCGCCCTGCAGGATAAGCATCGGAATCGTGAGGCTTTGACTGATTTTTACCGTATCGATACGTTTAAGGCTCAGCCAATAGCTGACTGGTATGCCCAGAATCGGCGCTCCCCGCGCATCCGGAGCCAGCGCCTTTATCCGGTTAACTTCATCCTGAACATTTTTCAGCATCCGCTCTTTTTCCGCGTCAGTTTTATCCTCCATGGCTTCTATGACGGCTGCGCTCTGGTCAAGGATAATGTCCTCAAGGCCTCTCGGGCTGCCGGCCATCAAAATGATGCCCGACACTTCGGGGTGCATGCTTGCTATATAGGGCGCGAGCATCCCGCCCTGGCTGTGGCCAAGAATATAGAGTCTGCTGTTTTTCAGGCTCTCCTGAGCTTTCACAAATTCTATCGCATACCCGATGTCGTTTAAGATCTCGTCCTCGACGGTTATATCCGCGGGTGCGGTTTCGGGATACTGGTAATACCGCTTGTTGTAACGGACGGACGCTATTCCCTGCTGACAAAGGCCGTCCGCCAAATCTTTAAAGGGTTTGTTCGCACCTATGGTCTCGTCGTAATCGCTCTGGCCGGAGCCCTGAACGAAAATAACCACAGGCGGGTTTTTAGTTCTCTCAGGCAGCCGCATTATACCGTTGAGCAGATATGGCTCTTCGCCGATATGAATCGCAATATCGGCCGATAACTCGCCGGATGGCTTCGGGAGACCCGAATAACTTAGCCACAGCCCGATTATCTTTCCCGAGAGGTCGTAGCTGAAAAGCACCTTGAGCCCGCTTTTCTCGTATTCCAGAATGACCGCAACCTGACATCCGCTCCTCATATCCTCATATTCGGCGTTTAAAACCGATCGGTAAGCGCCGATATTTATTATTGTTTCGGACCATGCCTGCTTCAGCTGCGTCTGAGACAGCGATGCGGACATCACTTCATCAAACGCGCTTACCGTACCGTCAAAATTCCCCGCGGCCATTTCCTCGGCATACTGAATGCTTTGGGTTTTGATTTTCGCAGCCTCGTTGCTTCCGCGACCGTCCGCGTCTGCCCGTTTTCCCGCGCATCCGGAAACCGGAAAAATCCAAAGCAGGCAGACAAGGAGTAGAATGAAAGATCTTTTGAACATAGTGCTCCGCCTTTCCTGTTTTACCGGATCGACATTTGCTATCACGAAAAACCCATCTGCATGATGACAATGCTGGTTCGCGAACGGGACAGAAGCAGATAATGAGTTGCCCATAACCTTTCTTTACAGAAAGGCTGCCAACCGGCATTGACGGAATGTCGGTATTTACAAGAGCAGAAAAACCATTTATAGTAGGTGACAATTAATGGCAGACAATAAAACCGGGAGGGACAACCATGAGCATACAAAGCTTACGCAGCCTGATTGCGGCAAGCGCAAGGAAATATAACCTAAACGGCCAGCTGCTGGCGGCCAGCGGGGGAAAAACGGTTTCCAGCATCGTTCGCGGCTGGGCTTCTGCCGATAAAAGCAGGCGCATGACGCAGACAACGAAAATACCGATCGGCTATCTCACCCGGTTTTTCACCGCCGCTGCCGTTTTACGGCTGTGCGGGCAGGGCGCGATCGGGCTTGACGACACGCTTTCAGGGTATATCCCTATGTGTAAAAACGCTGTGAAAATCACGATCAGGCACCTGATTACGCACAGCTCGGGTTTGGCTGATCCCGATACCGGCGAGCATATGAGGCTTTTAAACGGCCGGGACGAGAGCGAACTGCCGCTAAGGGAGATTAAGCTGCTCGAGGCGAAGACGCGGTCGGACAATCTTTCTTTATCGGCTGCTCTTGAATATGTCAATACCCACGAACCGTTTTACGAGCCCGGAAAGGATGACGACTGGTCGGACGCGGATTATATTCTGCTGGAAGCGATCATAGAAAAGGTGACGGGAGTATCCTTAGCTCAATATCTTGAAAAAGAGTTTTTTCAGCCCCTCGGTATGAATCATACCGCGCGGGGCGCTTCAATGGCGGACTGCGACTGCTGTTTAGTCTTCGAGGGCGAGACAATCAATATGGGAAAAGCGGAGGTTTGCGACGGGGACCGTGGATATGTATCGACAGCAGGGGATCTGATGCGGTTTTTTACCGCTTTTCTTGAAGGCCGCCTTATTAAAAGGAAGTACAGGGGCATATTCCTAAGGTGCGCGGACAGAAGAAGCGGGGCCTGGCATATCGGCACAGAGAGCGGCCTTATCGGCTCGGAAGCGGCCGTTTCGATTGATACCGCCCGAAAAACGATCGCTTTGTATCTGAGCAGCCGCACTACCCGAATCCTCGGCGAGGAGGAGGGATTCACGCTGATGAACAATGTTCAGCGTCATCTGGAAGATGAATACGCGCGCTCGCTCGATATAAAGCTTGAAAAACTAAGTTATGAGAATGTGTTTTCCTGCGTCCGAATGAAGGTAAAGAAGGAGCAGGAAAACTTTGTCGCCAAAAACGCCGTTTCCATCGCGGAAGCCTACGTAAACCCGAAATTCGCACATCCTTTTGTGATAACCGACAAGGGACTTCCGGTGGGTTTCATCATGTTCGCGCACAGCAAAGGCAGCGCCCATGCCAATATCTGGCGGTTCATGATCGACCGGCTGTTTCAGGGGCGCGGCTACAGCCGCCCGGCGCTGCAGGCCGGCTTAAGCTGGCTGAAAAAGCGCGGTGTAAAATCGGTAAATCTATCCGAGGTCCCGGGAAACACCGTGGCAGTGCATGTATATAAAAGCCTCGGATTTAAAACCACAGGCGAAAAATGGGGCGATGAAATTGTGATGGCGTGTAATCTACAGGAAACAGAAAAACGCGAATGAATTGCCGGACGACCG
>JAAYJC010000181.1 GCA_012523085.1 Clostridiales bacterium | reverse complement strand
ATAGTTCTCAAATAATTGCATTATTTACAACACTTAAGCGGTTGATTTATACAAAAAAGAATGGTAAACTAGGTGAAAACGATTAACTGGAAAGGGGACATGATTTATCACTACCTAAGGTATACCCTTTAATGTACCGGATGGTACTGTATAAATGTATTAATAGAATATGAAAAAAACCTTATCCCTCACGGAAGGGCGTATTCAGGAAGTATTGGTGAGATTCTCCATACCATTTTTGCTTGCAAGTCTCCTGCAGGTTGCGTATGGAGCAGCCGATGTTTTTTTTATCGGTCAGTTTGATGTAAGAGAAGCGATTTCGGGTGTTGCCGCCGGCAATCAATGCATGAATCTGATCAACAGTTTGTTCATGGGCTTGACCATGGGCGGTACCGTGCTTGTCGGGCAATATGTGGGCGCGAAGATGGAAAAGGAGGCCGCGGCCACCATTGGTAATGTCATTTTAGTTTTTGGGGCTATAGCGGTATTTGCGACATTTGCCATGCTGGTTTTCGGGAGAATGCTGATAAGTCTTTTGCAGGTGCCTGAAGAGGCGGTAAAGGATGCGAGGACTTACTTAACCATCTGCGCCATCGGCTCGACCTTTATCATGGGATATAACATTGTAAGCTCCATACTCAGAGGCTTGGGGAATTCCAAAGCCCCGTTGGTCTTTGTTTCCATTGCCTTTGTCATACATATCATTCTTGATTTCCTGCTGATTGTAATTGTACGCTGGGGAGCTGCGGGTGCGGCAGTATCGACCGTTATATCCCAGGCGGTAAGCCTTGTGATCGCTTTGCTGTATATCAGGAAAAAAGGTCTTCCATTTACATTTACACGCAAAGATATCCGCTTTGACCCGAGGGTCATTGCGCGAATATTTAAGATCGGCGTTCCGGTATCGATGCAATATCTGATGATGACGATATCATTTATGATCATAACGGCAATTACCAACAGTATGGGTATAATCTATTCAGCGGGAGTCGGGGTAGTAAGCAGTCTTATCAACTTCATCCTTATGATTCCGTCGTCAATTGGCAGCGCAATCAGTGCGATCACCGCGCAGAACATCGGGGCCGGCCAGCCGGACCGGGCGATCAAGACGACAGTCTGGGGAATTGGTATTTCCATGATATTTGCTGTTTTTTTCTTCGCCGCCGCACAGATCTGGCCGGAGCAGATAGTTTCGCTTATGACCAAGGACCCTGATGTCATCCGGGAAGGCGCACGCTATCTGATTCCGTACGCTTGGGACAGCATTTTGGTTTGCTTTGTTTTCTGCTTAAACGGGTTATTCAGCGGTAGTGGTAAAACCATGTTTGTTATGGCGCATAATATTGCGTCGACTTTCGCCGTCCGAATACCTGTTGCATATTTCATGAGCTTGAGAAAGGGCGCGGACCTTTTCGGTGTCGGACTCGGCACGCCGCTGGCGTCGTTTGCCTCAATAATCATATGCATCGTCTATCTAAAAATAAAATTCAACAAGAACAAGCTGCAGCAGCTTACAGTCGTAAAGTAGCGAAAGCTATAAAGCGCGGTCAGGCACATTCATACGGGCTATTACCGGTCGGCTTTCCGTGAAGGATTGTATCTTGAAGAGAAATAAACAGATAAAACGGTTCCTCCGCTTGCATTTGATGCGGAGGAACCGTTCACTTTTTTCATCAGCTTTCCATCTGTTTTCCCAAGAATTTCGCTACCGTACAAGCCAGCTTATTTTCCACCTCACCGAGAGGAGGGCTGCCCTCCGTGGTCAGGAAAGCGACGCAACCCATGACGTCCCCTTCTGAAATGATCGGCGCAGCGATTCCGATACTGTAGGTGCTTTCCCCGTCAACAATCGGCAGACCCCGCTCAGCCGGCTTGCGTTGATAAAGCTGTCTTCCTTCCATTATCTGTTCAAGCTCGCCGCTGATCCGTTTATCCGCAAGGTCGCGCTTGGGTGCACCGTAGACGGATATAACGGTATCCCTGTCGGTTGCAATGGTGATGCAGTTTGTCGTCTTGTTTAGTGTTTCGCAAATCTGAGCAGCGAAATCGGAAAGATCGCCCAGTGGAGAATATTTTTTAAATATAACCTCTCCGTCTTTTTCAGTATATATCTCCAGAGGGTCACCCTCACGAATCCGCATGGTACGTCTGATTTCTTTCGGGATGACTACCCGGCCTAAATCGTCGATCCTTCGTACGATACCTGTTGCTTTCATAGATAGTTCCTCCAAATAATTTATATACGCGCACCGTGTTAACACGCTTTGCTTATATTTATTTTTATTATTTGTTTTGCTTTGGTTTTTATGCTAATATTCAAAAAAACAGGAAGTAAATAAAAGAAAAAGACAAAAGGGCGGGATGGAGAGATCGAGTCAGCTTTTGAAGCGGTAGTCTGAAGTCATTATGATCCGTCTCAAAAAGCATATTGCCTTCGGGGAGCCTGATAGAATCCGGTAATGTGTATTGATGAAAATGCCGGATATGATTTTGGAGGAATTCGCAGGCGTGAATGATATCCTGCAAATACCTGCCCTGATCGGAAACAATGATGCCCAGCGCATCCTCAATCAAGAGCCAGAGCCGATACAATGGAATGCGCTATTGAGCAGATGCCGCAGATCCGCTGGGCAACATACACGACATCCAAGGGGTTCCTGCCTTCCGGCATTTTCCAAAGCCTCTGAATAGAAGCCCTTCGGTTTTGGAATCCGTTACTATGTTATTGTCGATAACAGCGTCTATTTCCGGGAAACCGCTGAGCTGATCCGTGTAACAGGGTTAATGACGATTCTTTTCGTAGAAATCACTCCTATCGGGTAATATCGCAGCTGATAAAAAGTTCTGTCTTGTTCGAACGAATACGTACCGGAGAGCAACAGTTTGCAGCTATCGATGGCTGCTTGCTGCGGTATTTTATGCCTAAAACGATTTGAAAGCGAGGGTGAATTGTGTACAGCAAGCTAAACACATTATTGCAGAAACCGAAGCTATACGAAAAGACGCAAGAGAAATTCTGGAATGACCCGCACATCTCAAAGGGCATGCTCGAAACACACTTAAATCCCAATACTGATGCCGCTAGCCGCCGGCCCGAATGTATAGAACGCTCGGTGAATTGGATATGTTCTTTGCTTCCGCGCGGTGCAGAACTCCTTGATATCGGTTGTGGCCCGGGACTATATGCAATGCGTTTATCAAATCGGGGGCTGTGTGTTACAGGCTTGGATTTTTCGGAGCGCTCCATCATCTATGCGAAGGAACACGATAACAAAAGCAAATATATATGGCAGGATTATCTTGAAATGGAGTTCGAAAATTTATACGATATGGTCACATTGATTTGGTGTGACTACGGTGCCTTGATACCCGAAGATCGCCATAATCTACTTGATCGCATTTACAGGGCTTTGAAGCCGGGCGGGATGTTTTTATTTGATGTATTCACACCGCAGCGGAACTTCAGCCGCGAGGAAAGCACATCCTGGGAAGTCTGTAAACACGGCGGATTTTGGAATCCAAACCCGTACATCTGCTTAAACGCGCAGTATTACTATAGTGAAAACATAAGAATGCAGCGAACCGTTATCGTAGAAGATGGTAATATACGCTGTTTTAATATTTGGGACACAAGCTTCACGAAACAAGCCTTGTCAGAGGAGCTTCAATTGCATAAGTTTATTCCCATTGATTATTTCTCTGATGCTGAAGGTAACCCTTTTGAGGAAGGCTCGCCGACATTGTGCGCGGTGATGAAAAAACAGGAATGGTAAGATGCGAAATTACCGGTTATTATCCCCGGGGATCGCGGTCAATTCATCTCAAACTGCACAGCGGTAACACAATCATTTACGACGCCGGGGGGAGAACACAATGAAAATTCAAATCAGCGACAATATCATCAAGCATTACCTGCGCAATGTATATTTCATAAACGGACATAGCTACGCAGGTAAGTCCACTATGGTTAGAATGCTTGCTAAGCGTTACGATATGGTCTTTTGCGGTGAAAACTATCACGATGTGTTTCCGCGCGGCGAGCTGTCGCGCTGGAAGCAGCCCGCATTGAGCTACTTTGACACGATGAGCGGATGGGAGGAGTGGCTAAACCTATCACCGGAGGCGCATAGCCTGTGGATTCAAGCAACGAGCATCGAATGTATGGAAATCGAAATCGCCGAGCTTATTCATCGTGCATCAGGCGGTAAGAAAGTGATTGTCGATACAAACATCCCGCCCGATGTTTTAAAAGCCATCTCTGACTACAAACATGTCGCTATTATGCTTTGCGATCCGGAAGTTTCATCGAATCGCTTTTTTGACCGCGAAGATCCGGACAAGAGATTTATGATGGAGCAAATAAATCTCTGCAAAGATCCCGAAGCAACGCTATCAAACTTCAACTCCTGGCTGACATATCAGAATCCAAACGAGTGTGATTGGGAACACACCGGCTTTTTTACATACAAGCGCACAAATTACGATGACGATACCCGCGAGGAAGTGCTGAAAACACTGGCGAAACACTTTGGACTGACTGACTGAGAGTGATCACCGGGGAAGTGACAGAAAAGTACCGATGCGCCGAAAAGCATGCTAAAAATGCGGGTAAGAGCCGAATTCGCTTATAGGCCATATCGAAACGGAGCCTAAACACATGAACATAGAAAAAATCTGGAACAGTTGTAATGATTCCGGGCAGTTCTCCGGCGTATTTTCCGTAACTGATGAGAAGGGTGTTGTCTTTGAAAGGTGCTGCGGTTTTCGCAATATAAGCGAAGAGCTGCCAAATAACAGAGACACCGTCTTTGGTATTGCGTCCGGAACAAAGATGTTTACAGGCTTGGCTGTCTGCAAACTGATTGAAGCCGAAAAATTATCGTTTGACGATAAACTGTGGGATATATTGCCGCATGATCTGGGACGAATCGATAAGCGGGTATCCTTATTTCATCTCCTGACCCATACATCCGGTATTGGCGATTATTTCGATGAAGAATGGGAAAACCTTTATGAAAAGGAACAAGAGTTATTTGAAAACTATCCTGTTTACCTATGGGAGCGGCTTGAATACTATTTACAAATGATTACGCCGCTATCGCCGAAATTTGAACCGGGTTCGCGCTTTGGTTATTCCAATGCCGGCTTTATCCTGTTGGGTCTGGTAATAGAAGCAGTCAGCGGGAAATCATATCAGCAGTTTGTGACAGATGAAATTATCCTCCCGTTGCAGCTTAAACGCACCGGTTTTTTTCGCATGGATTCGCTTCCTGCCAATACCGCTCAGGGATGCACCAGAGATATGACGACGGGGCTTTTGCGGACCAATATATACAGCATTCCGATTATAGGCGCTTCAGACGGCGGCCTGTTCACCTGCGTCAAAGACCTGGACATACTCTGGCGCTCAGTATTTGCCGCCCGTGTATTGTCAGAGAATATGCTGCAGGCGTTTTTGAAACCCCATGTCGTGAGAGGCGAAGGGAAAAGCTATGGCCTGGGTGTTTATCGCTTTGATAAAAATCGTGATACGGCGTTTTATGCAGTTGGCGCAGATTTTGGTGTGGATTTCTTTACCGTGTATTTCCCAAAACTTAAAATAACAGCATCGGCATTGGGTAATACAGAGAATAATAATCATATGTTAATTCCTCTGCTTTCGGATATTCTGGGATAATCATTAAAGGCTGCACATTGACAAAACTGGTTTATGACGAGGACAAAACAAATGATGAGATTGATATTTACACGAAAAACGGACATGGGTTTCACAATGGGGTTGATAAGGATAATGTCATAATCCTATTTTCCGACTTCACTATCGATTCTTCCGGTGGGGACGGCAGTTTAGAGCCAGACACAACTTATGTTGACTGGTTGTGGGTTCTCATTGAGACAGCAAAGGAAACAATTGGAAAGTGGATGATTGGGGTTACTGATTAAGGCACGAATGTCTGCAAAAAAACAGGTATAACATAAAAAGGGGCTTCCGCGGAAACCTCTTTGAGCATTTATGGCGATAAACTAATTTTCTTCAATTTTCTGAGTTTAGCTTATTTCGACGCCATTATCATGGGTGCGCGATTGTCTACCGGCGGAAACCCGAGGATATCAACCGTTATAAAACCGCCGTCGCGAATCACCTGCCGTTCATGCCCAAGTGTCAGCGGAGCATCGAAATGTACAAGGTTCCATCCGGTATCCTATCGTGCCCGCGGCTTCACTTATATTCGGCAGATGCCATTTCTTCCGTTGCCTATAATGTGGCAAGATAAGCACATTCAAGAAAAACTCCGTCCGGTTTAAGGCAGCGGTACACTTTTTAAACAATGCTTCTTCTCAGTAAAAATATAGATAAACGAATCAATGTAACGGATAGTATGAAATACATAATGATGTCTCAAAAGCGGCGACCGCAGCTTTTCCTAAATACGAAAACATACTGTCAGATTATGCGGCTCAGCTTATGTGTCTGCCATCCGGAAAGCATTGGAAGCGACATATTTTTTATGCGCACACCGTATTAGGGCAACTCTTAAATTTTATTTGTTTTGCTTTGTTTTTTGTGCTATAATTAGAAAAAAGTACAGAAAAATTAAATTATAAGAAAACCGAAACTATCCGTCAAAATTACCGAAAGCAACATAATGATTTTGGGCAATATTATAGTTAGTTCCGGTTAATAATAGAGTCGTTAATTAATTTGAAATATTGACGAAAAATGTGAGGAAAAGTAATAATATTTTGGCGAAATAGGAATGATGACATGTCTTGACATTTCTTGTAGATTTGTTATTATGGTGTAACAATATAAATTATGTGGGATTAATGGAAAATAATTCCTAACAGAAAAATTTTGGAGGTAGAAAATGAAATCGACAGGAATCGTAAGGCAGATGGATAGTTTAGGTAGAATTGTTCTGCCGGTTGAACTTCGCAGAACTTTGGATATAGCCGAGAAAGATTCTCTTGAAATCTATGTAGACGAATCATCCATAGTACTTAAGAAATATCAGCCTGCATGTATTTTTTGCGATAATGTAAGAGATATCGTGAATTACAAAGGCAAGAACATTTGCCCTGAGTGCATCGAAAGTCTCAAAAAGAGCCTGTAAGTAACAAAAAGCCATTGAAAAACGCTGTACTGAGTCCCGATAAAGGACAGGTACAGCGTTTAATCTATGTTATCTGCAATCACCTTAGCGGCAAACCGCAAGGGCACTACCAAAGTATGTGACAAGCAAATCTACAACGGCACCATAACTAAGTATCCCCAGTTCTTGTCCATAACTTTTCAAAAAAGTGTCATAAACCGCGTCGCTCACTCCTGATATAGGCGACTCATATTTTCTCCAGTATTCGTTGTTAAATTGAAGGTCCGCTTTAACTTCATCGGATAATGAGGCATAAACCTCATTAAATCTCTCCCTGTCGTGCCTGTAAAGCGCATTATTCAAATGGATAAATCCAAGAAGATAGCCGGAATACACATAAGCCGGATCTTCGCTGCCGATACAAGCAAGGACGGCCACGAAGTTTGCTTCCTGTTCAAATGCGATACCGCGCTGGTGCGCCTGCTCGTGTGCGATTGTCGAAGGAAGAAATGAGGCGGGTGCGTCAATGTTGATGTTCGCTTCACCCGTGAACGGAAAATAGAAACCCGTATATGAAAGCCGGCTCATCAGTTTCGAAAAGAGCAGTTTTTTGGGTTTGTTGTGCCCGGAACTAAGAAACGGAAACTGGCTGCCTAAATGGCCGTATGTCAAATTGCTGTTTTGAAATATTTCATCAATCGGTTCGTTGAAAAGACCATGTTCGTCTCTTCTGACCATAGCGCCGCTCTCGGAGGCCTTATCTGCGAAGAATTTTGTTGTTTCATATAGCTGATCCACGGTGGAAGGCAAAGCGTATATGCCGCTTTTATCCTGAAAGCTATCGCTCCAATATGTGCTTCCAAGAAATAGATTAAAGAGAAAAAACACGGTCAGAACAACGCAAAGTGCGATAATGAAACGATCATAAAGCAAGCGCAAACGTTTTTTTGACTTTATGATATCCCGAATCGTTTTAACAATATAAATGAGTACCGCAAGGCCGGCGCAAATAACCAGCAGTTCGGCTACAGACACGGGAACCAGATCGAAGGCTTCGGCAAGCGCCTGGCGAATCCAGAGTGTGATTTGCGCGATAAAGGACATCAAGGGTTTATTGTTTTTTTGGAAAAGCAAAAAAGCTGTGGCTATAAAAAATATAATCAAGTAGGCATATAAAGCTTTGTGTTCACGAATCAAGCCGCGCAGTTTTCTCATCCTGTTAACCCCCGTTTGTTAATCGCCGGATTAATCGCATTATTGACACCATTATATAATAAATTCGCAGTATTGAAAACACAATAAGTTAGTCATTTCCCTCACGATTGGATTTGCTTCTTAACACTTAACAAATTTTAAGTAATTGATTGACTAAATTTACTTATCTCTGTAAAATCTATTCAATAGTACCGGAAAGGATTTGATTGGATGGATATCAAAGCGCCCTGGCTTCCATATTACGGCGAAGTTCCGCATCATCTTGAGTATCCTGCCGTGAGCATGGTTACGCTTGTTGAGGCGGCCACTTATAAATATCCCGAAAATATTGCCTATTCGTTCATGGGCTTCCATTGTACCTACAAGAATTTGGTTAAAAGAATACGGTTGTGCGCTAAGGCATTTGCTTCGGTTGGTGTGAAGCCTGGGGATAGGGTTTTACTATGCCTGCCCAATGTCCCTCAGGTTTTGGAATGTTTTTACGCGGTGAATCTGATTGGTGCTGTTGCGGCGATGGTGCATCCGCTGTCCAGCGAAGGGGAACTGAAGTTCTATATTGAAAACGCCAAACCGGCGGTTGTGGTAACACTTGACCAGTTTTATGATAAATTTGAAAAGATCAGCGGACAAACCGCCTTACCGAAGATGGTTGTTACCGGTGTTGCGCACGCGTTAAAAGGACCCATAAAGCTCGGATATTTTCTGAAACAGGGACGGAAGATCAAATCACCGTCGGAATCAGACGGCGTGATTTCATGGAAAAGCTTTTTGCTGGGCGGAGAGGCGTATTCGGGCGAGTATCTGACGCCGGTTAATGCAGACGATACAGCCGTCATCCTCTACAGTGGAGGCACGACAGGCCTGACGAAGGGAATAATGCTCTCAAACATGAATCTCAACGCTCTTGCCCTGCAAACGGGTGCGATGGGCAATTGCCTTATGCCCGGCAAGTCAATGCTTGCGGTTTTGCCTGCCTTTCACGGCTTTGGGCTCGGGGTATGTATTCATACCGTTTTGGTGAGTGGTTGCCGATGTATTCTGGTCCCCAGATTTAACCTTAAGAGTTATGCAGGGCTTTTAAAGAAGCAAAAACCAAATTATATAGCCGGCGTACCCACGCTGTTTGAGGCGCTGCTCCGGGGAAATTCATTGAAAGGCGCTGATCTGAGCTGTCTGATGGGGGTTTTTTCCGGGGGAGATTCGCTTTCGGTTGAGTTGAAAAAGAAATTTGACGCATTTTTAACAGAACACGGCTCAAAGGTGAAAATCAGGGAAGGATACGGGACAACGGAATGTGTGACGGCAAGCTGCCTGACACCGTATCATATGGAAAAAGAGGGAAGCATCGGGCTTCCTTTTCCGGACACTTATTATAAAATTGTCAGGACGGGCGGAGTCGAGGAGGTTCCGTACGGTGAGATCGGTGAAATCTGCATATGCGGACCCACGGTCATGATAGGGTATTTGGATATGCCTGAGGAGACTGCGCTTTCGCTCAAAATGCATCCGGATGGGCATATCTGGCTGCACACGGGTGATCTTGGCACGATGGACGAGCAGGGGTTTATATACTTTAAACAGAGGATAAAAAGAATGATTGTGTCATCCGGATATTCGATCTATCCGTTCCAGCTTGAAAATGTCATCGATGCGCACGAACTTGTCAGGATGAGCTGTGTAATCGGGGTGCCGCATCCTTTGAAGATGCAGGTTCCGAAAGCATTCATTGTACTGGAAGAGGGTGTTCATGATACTCCAGAGGTTCGTGAATCCATTATGGCGCATTGCCGGGCGAACATCGCAAAATACGCGCTGCCAAAGGAGGTAGAAATCAGGGAAAGTCTGCCGAAGACTTTGGTGGGTAAGGTTGCATATCTGCAGCTGGAGGAAGAGGAGCGGCGCAGAAACACCGGCTGACAGTTGTTATTGATCAGTGCAATCTCTCTGAAAGACCGCAGGTATGGTAAGCATTTTTTACCGGCTAACGATGTTTTATACTCAACCGTTAAGTATCGCGCTGTGATTTCTAT
>JAAYJC010000180.1 GCA_012523085.1 Clostridiales bacterium | reverse complement strand
CTTTATTCGTGTTGGCTTTTACTTACTCAAATAGCTCTGCGGCTTCTTTTAAAACCTCTGTTATTTTAATATGCTGGGGACAATGGTCCTCGCAGGACTTGCAGTCTATGCAGCTTGAAGCCTTTCCGCCTCTGCCGGTAATCATTTCGTAACGGCGCTTAACGTTCGGCAAGCTCCTGTACTTTTTGTATTCGTTCAGTGATTCGATTATTGCCGGTATCATAATATTTTGCGGACAATCATTGACGCAGTATTTGCATCCGGTGCATGGTATCGTCGGCACTTCGCTGAGTGCTTTTATTACCTTATCGATGACTTTACGTTCCTCATCGCTGAGCGGTTTCAGATTCATCATGGTTTTGGTGTTGTCCTCCACCTGCTCGACCGTCGTCATACCGGACAATATCGTTACAATGTTGTCCAGCGAGGCGCAGAAGCGCAGCGCCCAGGAAGCAACGGATGCATCCGGATTGTAATCGGTGAACAGCTTCTGGATGTCCGGGCTCATACCCGCAAGAGAGCCGCCGCGGATCGGTTCCATGATAATAACAGATGTATTGTATTTCATTGCCGTTTCATAACACAGCCTGGATTGAACATCATCGCTTTCCCAATCGACATAGTTGATCTGAAGCTGCACGACCTCAACCTCAGGGTGCTTGGACAGAATCTTTTCCAGGTCGGACGCGGGTGAGTGGAACGAAAATCCGATGTGCTTTGCCTGTCCTCTTTCTTTGATCAGTTTCAGGAATTCCCAGCCGCCGGTTTCTTCAATCATATCCAGCCGGTCGCCGCCAATTCCGTGCAGCAGATAATAATCAAAATAATCAACACCGGCGCGTTCAAGCTGGGTTTTGAAGATTTCCTCATAATCCGCTATCTTTTTGACATTCCAAAGGGGCATTTTGGTTGTCAGTTGGAATTTATCCCTTTGGTAACGCTTGACAATCGCTTCCCGGGCCATAACCTCCGATTCACCGCCATGATACACAAAAGCGGTATCAAAATAGGTGAAACCCCGTTCCATGTAGATATCCACCATCTTTTTTACGGTTTCAAGGTCGACGTCCTTATCGGTTCCGCCGGGTAAAGTGGGCAGCCGCATTAATCCGAATCCAAGCTTTGGTATTTCTTTTCCGACATAATCTTTCGCCATGACTATATCCTCCTTTGTTTTATTTATTTTCTGATTTTGCGCACGCCCGCGCAGACGGCAGTGCATGCTTATCAAGCAAGCCGGAGAAGTATTTCACATTGCCTCCTCGGTCAGACTATCGGCAATTTTCCGAAGCGTTTCCTCCGCTATCCCGCAGGATGTTAAGTACGCCGTCATACTCCCGTATTTCTCATCAATGTACTGAAGAAAGGCAAACATGTTTTCAGGGTTGGTTTGGTAAAAACGCAAGGTCAGATCCGGTTCACCCTTTTCATTGAGCATTTCGGGAAAACGCATCATTTTAAGATAAAACGGTCTAAGATTGATTTGCGATATGCTGTAATCCGCGATGATATCACTGGGATAGCAGTTGCATAGCCCCAAAAGCATTGCCGTGAACAGACCGGTCCTGTCCTTGCCTGTCATGCAATGGTACAAAATCGCACCGTCTATACCGGCGGCAATTTCCATATTGTTTTTTACCCAGCTTTTCCCGTTCTCCGCAATCGCTAAATAGATCTGAATCCAGTCGGGGTTTAAAAAGTCAAGCGCGGGATTGCTTTTTTTCGTTTCACTGTTTTTTTCCGGTATCGGCGGCTCGGACTGTTTGTCCGACATGGCGCTGCGCACATATTTCTGCCAGGGATGTCCGCTCATCAGACAACAGGGCAGCGCGTTAACCTCAAAATCCGTTCTGAAATCGAGTGTCAATTTTACACCGTAATCACGCAGGAATTGACTATCCTTCTCAGAGAGGTTGCAGGGCAGTTCGCTGCGGATGAATCGTCCATACTTCGTCACTTTCCCGTCCATCGTCGCGTAACCGCCGATATCCCTTGCGTTAAACAGTGTCTCCATAGGCAGCCTTCTGTATCTCGTCATATATTCAAACCTCATCATCATATTATCTGCTTATCTGCGCAGCTGAGCGGTGTTCAGCGGTGTTCAGCTGCGGATAAGTCATTCACTTATAACATCCAAAGAGCGAAAACTGCTCTTTTTGACAGGTATTATATAAAAAACACCGCATATTGAACCGGTTTTCGTCCAATATTCGGTGTTGCATCGTATGCCGCGCAGCGGTCTTCAACGAACTTCCGTTCTCCGGCGAATGTATTTGAATATTCGCTTATCATCTCCCGCCGGTGAAACAACAAGACAATTTCGCTGTACTCCGTGAGCTTGTAAACTGTTGCCCGAATCTTTTATGGTGCCGGTGACCGGGATCGAACCGGTACGTGAGTTGCCTCACACGGGATTTTAAGTCCCGGGCGTCTGCCTATTCCGCCACACCGGCATAGGAATTGTCGCAATAGAACAATGTGAATTATAGCATTTGTATGCACCTGTGTCAACTTGATTAAACACGCCAGATGAAGCCCTTATCACAGCTTCCGGCTAACCCGGACAGTAAGCCCCCGAAGCCTTTTCGCGTCTATACTGAGCCAGCTTATGTTTTAACAAGATGGTCATAATACCGATCTTCAATTTAGCCTAAAACGGGCATAGTGCGGTACTGCGCCCAATATGATGTACAAGCGGGCTATTTACGGGAAAGGACAAATCGGCTTATGGCGATGGCATGGATATGGACAATTATGGTTTTGGTGTCACTGGTCTTCGGCGTAATCAACGGGACGATTGATGCTGTGGGTACTGCCGCTCTGGAAGGGGCAAAAAGCGCCGTGACACTCTGTCTCGGGATCGGCGGTGCGATTTGTTTATGGTCCGGCATCATGGAAGTTATGCGATGCTCCGGGCTGGTGGCCGGGCTGACCCGATTTTTGCGCCATCCGCTGACGGCTCTCTTCCCGACAGCCGCAAAAAAGCCCGGGGCGCTCGACGCGCTTTCTTTGAACGTATCGGCAAATTTTCTTGGACTCGGTAATGCCGCAACGCCGGCGGGTATCCGTGCGGCAACGCTGCTGAAGGGTGAAGCGCAATGGGCAAATGACGACCTGTGCACGCTGGTGGTCCTCAATACGGCTTCCATTCAGCTTATACCCGCTACTGTCTGCGCCGTGCGCGCAGCGGCAGGCGCGAAAAATGCCTTCGATATCCTGCCGGCCGTTTGGGTTACCTCGATACTGTCCGTTGCGGCAGGGCTTTTAACCGCGCGTTTTCTCCGTCGGATATGGCGCCATTGACAGGCCGCGCTTTCATAAATGATGTCAAGCCTGTTTTACCGTTTCAGATGCATTGATTGTCTGCCTGAATAAACAATTCAAAAACGCTGTCAAAGTATTGCAGTTGTTGCGTTTTTGAATTGTTCAGCAGGCATTAAATAATTGCGGTATGGAAAACGAGATATAACAACATACGGAGAGGAATAATCATGTCTTTTGGAATCATTGTGCCGCTGATCATCGCGGGGACAGCCGCCGTTGCGCTGATGCGCAAAACGGATGTCTATTCTTCTCTGACATCCGGTATCGGCGACGGCCTTCGCGTCGTTTTGCGCATTTTTCCCGCTCTTGTCGCTTTGCTCAGCGCATATGCCATGCTCAGAGCCTCCGGCGCTCTGGATGCCCTTACCCATGCCTTATCGCCGGTTTTTGCGTTTCTGGGCGTACCGCCCGAAATGGCCGGACTGGTTTTAATCCGCCCGCTGAGCGGAAGCGGTGCGCTGGCTGTCGGTTCGGATCTGATAAATACACACGGTCCGGATTCCATGATCGGCCGCGCCTCGGCCATCATGCTCGGAAGCACGGAAACCACCTTCTACACGATCGCGGTATATTTCGGCGCCGCAAAGATAAAGCGTACCCGTTATGCGATTCCGGCTGCTTTGACTGCCGAATTCATCGGCATTGTAGCGGCCTGCGCCATAACAAAGCTGCTGTTTTATTGATTTCGGGAATTCTCCATACGGACAGTCCGGATCGGGAAAGCAAACCCGATGTCCTTTTTTTCAAATTGTTCCTTTATACCGAGGTTTACTTGTTGGTGGATGTCCATATATGTGTCGTAGCTGTTGCTTAAAATATAATATACGACTTCGAAATTCAGTCCGAACTCGCCGTATGCGGCAAAATGCGCCCGCCCGAATGTCGTGTTGGGAATGCTCTCAATGATGTTTTTGATCATCTCCGGAATCTCTCTGAGCTTGTCACAGGATGTGTTATAGCTTATGCTCAGCGAAAACAGCGCCCTTCTCTGTTCCATTGTCTTGTAGTTTTGAATACGGGAGTTGGTCAGATCGGTATTGGAGAAGATGAGCTGCTCTCCGGTCAATGCGCGCAGCCGTGTCGTCTTAAGCCCGATATGCTCGACTGTCCCGGACTGCGTTCCGGTTATAATGAAATCGCCAATCTCAAACGGGCGATCAAAAAAGATGGTAAAGAAGCAAAAGATATCGCCCAATATCGACTGCGCAGCAAATGCGATGGCAATACCGCCGATTCCGACACCTGCAATCAATGTGTTGATTTTTACACCGATATTATCCAGAAATAATATAACCGCGATGACCCAGATCACGATTCGCAATAGCCCGGACATCGTTTTGATAGCAAGATCTTTGTTGGCATCCCCGAGATGGCCTTCCCAGTATTTATTGAGCAGCATGACGACGATCGACGAGACAAACAACGCCCCCAGAATCATGAAAACCGCAAGAGCGAGCGCGTTGATTAAACCGAACAGTTTGGGACCCAGCGCCAGTATCTTTGTGCTCAGGTAAAAAACAGCGATATAAGCTGCGGGAACAAGATACCTTTTGATGCTTTCAACAACATGGTCGTCAGCAGACGACTTTGTTCTTTTTGCGGCGCTTGACATGCGCCTGATTACAAAATACCGGAATATCCGGATAATGACAACGCCTGCAAACAGAGATAAGACAAACAGCAGATACCGCGAAACGGTGTTGCCATAAATCACATGATTAAAAAATTGCGGCAAATAATAACCTCCTCTTTAGAATATAAAATAAACCCTCAGTATTATTTAACATACCGTCAACCGTCCTCTTCCATAACCTTTACCCCGTAGGGCAAAAGTGAAATCCGGTCGTTATACATTTCGCCGGTCAGCAGGTCCTTATATAAAAAACCCGGAATATCGACAATTTTTTCGGCTTCGCTGAAATTCATCAGGAAGATGAATTTTCTCCCCCCGCCGCATCTCAGCTGAGCCGTTACCCCTTCCGGCAGCTCGCAGTGCAGTGCCCGCATGAGCCCTTTTTTATCGGCAAGCTTTTGATAAAACACATCCAAGAACCGCTCTTCGGTTCTGGCCGCAAGATAATATGCTTTTCCTTTTCCAAAGGAATTGACGGTCACGGCAGGCCTGCCCGCATAAAAATCACTCTTGTAAACAGCCAGAACATCCGCTGTTTCAGCGTGTATCAGCTCGCAGTATTCCCGCGCCTCATATTCGCCGTTCAAGTTAAGGGCATTATCCGGACCGAAAACAACCGCATTCTTGTCATCATCATATAAAGCGTCGATTTCCTCCGCCCAGATGCCGGTTACTTTTCTCAGCGGACCCGGAAAACCTCCGAGGAAGCATAGATCGTTTTCGTCAACATAACCGCTGAAATAACCCGTCACAAACACACCGCCGTTTTCCACAAACTTCTCTATTCTTTCAGCGGTGCCCGGGCGGACCATATACAGCATCGGGGCAATCACAAGCTTATATGACGAGAAATCACTGTCCATGCTAATTACATCCGCCGGAATGCCGCGTTTCCAGAGCGCGCGGTAGTGGCTTTCGCAGGTCTCTAAATACCCTTTTTGGTCTTTCTTCAGAGCCTGTGCGTCGTCAATAGCCCAGCGGTTTTCCCAATCGTAGATCACGGCCGCATCCGGTCTGACTGTCGTTCCGAGCACACAATTTAGCTTTTGAAGGGCGGCGCCAACCTCGGCTACGTCTTTAAACACGCGCGTATTTTCATGCCCACAATGGTCCACAACAGCGCCGTGCAGCTTTTCAGATGAGCCCCTGCTTTTTCGCCACTGAAAATATTGCACCGTATCCGAACCGTGCGCGACGGCCTGAAGAGAGGACAAATAATGCATGCCCGGCCTTTTCAGCTTGTTTACCTGCTGCCAGTTGACATGGCTCGGCGTACTCTCCATCAGCATAAAAGGCTTACCGCCTTTTAAAGACCTGTTCAGATCATGGACAAATGAAATTTTTGAGGCAAGCTCCGCGGTACTCTCCCAATCATTATGCCAGTTCGGATAATTGTCCCAGGAAACGACGTCCAGCTCTTTTGCGAGTTTTGTATAGTCAAGCCCCGTATAGGTTCCCATCAGGTTTGTCGTGACGGGGATATCCGGTGTCAGTTCCCGCAGGGGGGCGATTTCGTTTTTGTAAAAACTGATCGTCTGATCGGTCACAAAGCGTTTCCAGCTGAGATTCAAGCCATGCACAGAGGTTTCTCCGTGAGGGGCGGGGGGTTCGAGCTGACTCCAGTCCGAATACCTGTGGCTCCAGAAACCCGTCCACCAGGCATCATTTAAACGATCCAGATCATTTTCATACCTGCGTTTGAGCCAGTCTCTGAACGCTTCTCTGCACAGCGGACAATGACATTCCCCGCCGTATGCGTTTGACACATGCCAGAGGATTAAAGCCGGATGGTTCTTGTACCGCTCCGCCAGCTTTCTATTGATCTGCGCCGTCTTTTCACGGTATATGGGCGAAGTGGGGCAATGGTTATGCCTGTGTCCGTGCAGGTTTCGCTCGCGGTCCGGACCCATGCGCAAAACCTCCGGATATTTCTCCGACATCCAGGCGGGCCTTGCTCCGCTGGGCGTCGCCAGAATCGCAAAGCTATGGTTATCATGAAGCTTGTCCATGATCGTATCCAGCCATGCGAACGTAAACAGACCCTCTTCCGGCTCAATGCTCGACCAAGAGAAAATCCCTACGGACATGGCATTGCAGTTTGCAAGCTTCATCAGGCGCATATCCTCATCCCAGATTTCCGGTGTCTTTATCCATTGATCGGGATTATAATCTCCTCCGTGAAGGAAATGCCTGCACTTATCGCTGATTGGCGGATATTGGTTAACCATTTTACACCTCCCTTGATTATGCTTAAACCTTATTGAACCATATTATATCTTTTGCAGGCATCTTTCAATCATATCGTGTTGACTTTGGTCGGGTTGCAGTACATTTTGGATTATAATCGGCATATTTTCACGGAAATACAGCGGTTATGCGTGTTTCGCTATCTTTCCACCGGTGCGACCGCAACACAGTTTTCGATGATATAACCTTTTTGCCTGTACGTTTCAAAATCTGTTTCGCTGTTAAGCATACAGTCGCGGATAATGATATTGGTTTCATTGCGCGACGTTTCACCTGAAGCGCCGATCAGAAGACCGAAATAGTCTTCTCCAAAAGGATTTATTCCGGAATAATTCAGTAGCGAGCAGCGCTCGGCTGTGATATTGCGGCAGGTTTCTATATCGTTCGGCATCGTGCATAAAATACTTACGTCAAGGCCCACCGCTTTACAGTTAAACAGCTCTATATTCTCAAAATTAACGCTGCCGTTAATGATCTGGCCTGTCATCAGACTGAGGTTGGCCATCCAGAAACCCGAACCGCCGTCGTCGGGTGCAAGATAGAAATCGCTATGGTACAGATGGATGTCTTTAAATAAAGCATCGTCATACACCCAGCAAATCAGGCCGGACATGAACTCATATCCGTCCAGCTTGCTGTTTTGCATAAACAGGCCCGTCACCGAAGCCGTCATCGCATTAATGGCAAGCATCGCATGCCCCTCGGATAAGTGGCAGTTCGATATTCTGACGTTTTTAACGGTCAGGCTGTCGGCAGATTGGGTAAAAAGACAGTGCAGCAGCCCGGAATCCACATTCTCAAATGTGAGTGCCTCTACAGTCAGGTTTTCACACCTTATGCCGAACAGAGATTGCGCTAGATTAAACCGATGCGTGCCGGTCGGGTCTTCGGATTTTTCATCCGGTATGTCATACCAATAGGTCGAGACATCATCACCCGTAACGTCTAGAATACTTGTGATGTTTAAAAACCCGACACGGTCAAAAGCAAAGCCGGGTCTGATTTTTCGATATTGCAAATCGTCCTTTGAAAAAAACTCATCGAATGCCATGTCCGTATATTTGCTTTTAATGATTCCGTTAAAAGCATTGTACAACGGAACGAAGGTTTTACCCTTAAAATCCAAAGTTTTTTCAATCGTCACGGTTAAATAGTCTGCATACGCAACCGAACCGTCGTTGAAGGAGCGCGCAAAGTCGTTCCATTTTTCCGGTGTTGCGATCGTAATTTCACTGACGGGTTCAGCGGCGGGTATCGGCTCGGTCGGCGCCTCGGTGCGTATTACCTCTCCGGTCGTGATTGGGCTTATTGCGGTTATTAATGCTTCCTCGTCCGTCTGTAATGATTCAAGCGGCAGAGAGGTGTTTTTTTCGCAGGAGCAGAAGAAAAGCAGCATTACAACACAGATCACTATTCTCTTCAGGCTTGACATATAAACCTCCGTTCTGCCGCAAAGCGGCGGCACAAATAGTCAGGAAAAATCGATGATATAAACGCAATGCAAGCATGGCGTCTGCGATACAAGTATCACGCTTGCAAATGGCCGCCGCCATATTTGGCGGCCAATCGATTTCTTCCGTGCGTGAAAGCATTTTCACGCTAGCCTCCCAGGCACCGGCATCTGATCCCCTCTCATGGGGATAATCCGTCATAGCGGTGTTTTTTTACATAATAGACCTCAAAATGTTCCACATTGTTCCACAAGCCTGAAAAGCGATGACGGAGGGTACAAGGAAAACAAAAAAACCTGATGTTCCCCGGTATACAGTATAGCGGTCACGCCTTGTCCTGTATGGAAAACGGTGCCGCCGAATATACAAAGCAGCACCGTCATCTTAGCGGTATGAAACGATAGTCATTTAAAAGCGCTTGTGCGCCCGCGCGGTTAGGAACTTATCCCTTTCTGTTTTCCATATCGCGCAGCTCTTGAATCTGCAGGTCAAGCTTTAACCGTACCGCTTTGTCTGAAGCGGTATTCCCGCGGTGTCTTTCTTTTTTCGCTTCCAGCTCTAAAATCTGCTCGGTTATCGTTTTTGTCGTATGGTTTGGAACCGGCATATGATCACTCCTGTTTTCTGATGACCTTATTTTTTCAGTTAAACCGTTATACTATACAACCCGTCTGATGTTTATTCAAAAGATCCGCTACTGCGTTTTTTTCTCATGGTGACGGATTGGAAATCGTATGTTCCGCCGATTGAATACTGCCTGAATGCCAGAATATCAAAAATATCGGCCAGAAGACCTTTCAGGCTGCTTTCGGAATAAAAGGAGAAAAAGCGCGGCATATCGCAAATAGCCAAATCGGTTTTTTCCCTCTCGATGTCCGCTCCGCCATAGACGCCCATGAAGAACAGGCCGCCGTCCGACAGCACCGCGTTTATGCCGCATAAAACCTTGTGCAGATCAGGCTTCGGCACATGCAGAAGACAGTTCATCGCCCAGATGCAATGATATGTTCTCCCGAGATTCGCGATATCGTAAAAATCCATCACGCTTGCGTTTATGGATTTTTCCCGGCAGATTCTGACCATTTCGCCGGAAAAGTTGATTGCGGTTACGTTAAAGCCGCGCTGCATAAAATAAAGACTATCCTGCCCTGTTCCCGCTCCAATTTCAAGCAGATCCGCCTTAGATTCATTTTTGGCGCGTGCGCAGAAGAATTCCCGCTCCTTCTTCTTCCAGTCTTGTTTTCCGCCTTTGTTCCGCAGCTCCGCTTCCTTGTCATAGTACGCGCGCAGGTTTAACTTGATTTTATCCGTGTCCATGTCCTATCCTCTTTCCATGGATTTTGTGAGGTTTATTCCCCGGGATCAGGATTATATTCCGCTGTGACCGAACCGAGCATTTTAATCTCCTCGGCGCTCTTTGTCAGCGCTTCCTGCCCGCTTGATGCTTCAAAGCTGTACTCGGCCTCCGCCTCGGTCACAACCGGATCGCTGCCGGGGGTTATGGTTCCCAGATACCGTACATGGTTTTTCCACCTCAGGCTTCCCTCGACGACATACCGGTAAACGGTCCCTAAAGCTACAGGATCTCCGTCTTCATCGGTCAGGTCCCAGAAATACTCTAAGCGTCCCGATCCCGGGGTCGCGCTTGTTATGGCGTCGACTTGATCCTCACTGCGATTTTCAAGGTCGAATTTTGCGACCCACATGGGTATGGACTCCGGCCTGTCTAAATAACCGCCCTTCGCCGTATAAAACGTGGCATACAACGTTTTCACATGATTTCCGTTTATGTCTTCAATCCAGACGGCAAACTGGTTACTTGCGAATCCGAATTGCTTTTGGTAATTGAAGCTGATCACAACTTCACTTTGCTTTAACCCTTCATCCGCCGATTCAGTTTCTTTATCGTTTGTTCTCGCCGTACATCCGGTAAGCAGAAAAACCGCGCACACCGACGCAAAAAGCGCCAAAAAAAGACGCACGCTTTGTTTTAGTTTCATAACCCATCCTCCATTGCAGCACAAGTTATGATGTTTTCGTTGTTTGCCGGTATAATTTTACTGCCCGGCGACAGCACCAAAAACGCACCGGGGTCCCAGTCACCGTTGAGCAGCCTGAAGATCAGATTCGTATCGCCGCCGATTTCCTCGAATTCCCATTGCTGTGCCGCTGCCATGCCTTTTGCCTGTTCCCTGAAATAAGCCGTATCACCGACCTGATTGTTGATGAACGCCAGTTTTTTGTAATGAACCAGCCAGTTTCCGAAGAACTCCATCAGATATTCGGCATTTTCCTCCCCGTAAAGCTCCGCGTACTCCTCGTATGTTTTATCCATGCCGAGTTGACCGGGTACGCTGTCTTCGGCTTTATCCGGTTGTGTGTTTCGTTCAATCCAGCCCGATGACAGGAAAAATGTCCCCGGATTCTTGAAAAAATAGTCCGCATATTTTTCCTTTGAGCCCAAAAGCAGCGAAATACAGTCATGCGCTCTTGGAACGACAACCGGAAGCCGGGCATGGATATTGCGGATGCCGTTGTTGCATAAACCGTAACACAATAAAATCGCATCATATTTTTCGGTTTCGACCTTGTCGATTTCCTGTTGAAGCGCTTTGTACATTCTTTTCTCGCCGATGTCGTGCAGTCCTTTTTCCATAAAAGAAATATCGATAATATTACCGCATTGCGCTGCACAAAGACAGATCTCGCGAAATAAAACCTCACAGGCTATGACCATGTACTTTTTGGGGGACGCCATAACGGTTCCTCCTCTTTTATGGTATAATGTCTTTAACAGACAATCCTATTTCCCTTTTTACAAGATACCTGAACCTTTTAAACCGCATCTTACGAAATCTTTATGAGTATACCACAAAAATGCGCCGGAGAGAAGAAATAAATGGAAAACAAGCGAAGGGGATATTGAGAGATGACACAGGTTGTTGCGGCGCTGATCAGAGATCATGACAAATTTATGATCTGTCAGCGTCCGAACAATAAGGCCCGCCCGCTGCAATGGGAATTTGTCGGCGGTAAGGTCGAACCCGGTGAAACAAAAGAACAGGCGCTCATCCGGGAGTGCCGGGAAGAACTCGGGATAATGCTTCGTGTTAACGATGTATTTCTGGATGTTACGCATGAATACCCGGATATGACGGTTCACCTGACGCTGTTCAACGCCGAAATCATTGAGGGGGTACCAAAAAGGCTGGAGCATAACGACATCCGCTGGATAACCGCAGATGAAATTCCGCAATATGATTTTTGCCCGGCGGACAGGGGGATTCTCAAGAAACTGATTGCACAATCGAAAAATAAAAAATCTCCGGATTAACGTTTTAGTTTTTTTCTAAACAGCAGATAGGGTTTACTTAATTTCGCAACCGGCACTTGACATGACCGGTAAAAACACCTAATATTAAGCAAATAGCCTGAACACCGGAGGATATATGCTTTTAGTCCGTTCTATTCATCATCATTTGTCGCCATAAGTCCGTTGATATCGTCATGGGCTTATGGCAATCCGCAATGCCCGAATGACGGATGATGGATAGAGGATTTCCAACCTTTCTTATCAGAAGCCATCGGGCATACGCCGGATGACTTTTTTGTAAGGAAGGTTTTTTATGATTAATATCAGTGCGTTCAGCTTTGACAATTCCAGATTCCTGAATATCCTAAACAGGCAAAGCGGCATTCCCCATGACATTGAAAAAGTTGTAACCGATATCATAGAGGATGTGCGCGTAAACGGCGACGAGGCCCTCAACCGGTACATGCTGCAGTTTGACCAAATTGATCTGACGAAAATCGATATTCAGGTAAGCAGAGAAGAGATTGAAAATGCGAGACAAAACATACCACCGGCGCTTCGTGAGGCAATTGCAAAAGCCTGTGACAACATTAAAGCGTTTCATCAGCCGCAATTACCGGAAAACTGTACCGTTTTCGGCGATAACGAAGTCGTTCTGGAAAGGCGATACAGGCCTTTAAACAGGGTTGCCGTGACGGTTCCGGGCGAAAATGCGCCTTTGTTGTCAACTTTATATATGAATTTGATCCCGGCGCTCGTCGCAGGCGTTCCAGATATCTGCATCATCACCAAACCGAAAAACGGGAAAATCCATGATGCGCTCTTGTTTACGGCGGATCTGTTGAACATCTCGACTATCTACAAAATATCAGGCGCTCAAGGCATTGCAGCGATGGCTTACGGCACGAAGCGGATAAAAAAAGCCGATGCGATCGTCGGTCCGGGAAACATTTATACACAGGCGGCAAAAAAGCGCTTAACCGGAACGGTGAAAATCGATTCTCTGGCCGGCCCGTCCGAAATCGTCATTATAGCGGACGAGATGGCCACTGCTGCGTTTGCCGCAGCCGATTTGCTATCACAGGCCGAGCATGGTACGGGTTTTGAAGCAAGTACAGCTTTTTGCCTTAGCTTTCCTCAGGCGGAACAGATTAAAGCCGAGGTTATAAGGCTCGCGGAGGAAAATAACCTTGACAGCGTAATCCCGGCGCTCGGAAATTACGGTGATATCTTTGTGGTCGAGGATCTGGAAACTGCCGTGAAAGCCGCAAACCTGATTGCACCTGAGCATGTTGAATTGCTGGTCAAGGACCCCGAAACGCTGGTAAGCGCACTGACAAACGCCGGAGCTGTCTTTGTGGGTGATCACAGTCCGGAATCTGTCGGCGATTATTTATGCGGCACCAACCACATTTTACCCACCTGCGGAACAGCTCGCTTTAGCTCCGGTTTGAATGTGATGGATTTTCTGCGAAGCTACAGAGTGATCCGCTATACCGAACAGGCGCTTCGCGTAAACGCCGAACGGATTAAAACGCTGGCTGATGCTGAGGGTATGAAAGCCCACGCGCTTGCTGTTGATGTCCGGTTGAGACATGAACAAAAGTAACCATAAATCATTTGCTCCGGTTTAAGCACATCGCCTGTTGTTTTGCTTTGTCAGACATTTGAACGGTTAATTTTGAAAGGCTGCGGTAAAATGCATTTTATGCACTTCGCCGCAGCCTCTTTCTTATAAAATCACAATTGTCATTCCGTTGTTGTGCTGTTCAAGGTCCGGGTCCCGCCTGAGTTCCTCACAGAATCGAAACGCTTCCCTCGTCGAGGGATCAAAAATCGAAAATCTGTCACCCGGAATGTAGTCGCGGATATAACCCTTGCGTTTTTGGTCCTCTAAATACTTATGCGCTTCTGAACGTATTTTTCCGCCCTTTCCGGAGGATCCGTATCCGTGGATAAACTTAATCGCCGAAGCGCCGAGCGTTTTCCCGTTACGAATGTTGAACGTGATCCTTTTAATCGCGTCACCGGCAGCGGGCATATCGTATTTGATATTTACTTCCTTTAAATACCCCGGCATCTGCTTACCCCCCCGTCCCGACGCTTCAAGACTACCGTCATCCGATAAACTCCTGCGTCCAGTAGTTTCCGTCGGAGATATACCCTACCCCGATCTGCGTAAAGTTTTCGTTGAGTATATTTTCCCGATGCCCTTCCGAATCTACCCACGCCGCGACAACATCCTCAGGCGAAGCATAACCCATCGCAATGTTTTCTCCGGCATATCTGTAGCTGATGCCGTAGGATTCCATCATAGCAAAGGGCGAACCGTATGTGGGGCTTGTATGGGAAAAATAGCAGTTCTCCAGCATATCCTTGGATTTTAGTCTCGCCAGATCGGATAGCTCTTTATTAAAGCACAGCGCTTCAAGCCCGTATTGCGCCCGATATGCGTTGACGAGTTTGACAACCTGCTCTTCATACGAGGTGTTGTCCACCTCTTCGGATGGCGGTGTCGGTTCGAGCGTCGGTTCAGGCATTGTCTCGGGTGTCGGTTCGGGGGTCGGTTCGGGCGTTGGTTCGGGCGTCGGTTCGGGCGTCGGCGCCGGTTTAGGTTTTATATGAACCGGATCTGATGTCGGAGACGGTGTCACCGTATCCTCCGCCGCATCCGCCAGTGCTGATTGAAAAGGTGAAGACGCAAGACCCCATTCCGTTTCCCCTTCGCTGACCGAAAGCAAGTCGACCGGGTATTGGATAAACCGGAAAGCGACGAAAAGGCCCACGACAATAATCGCCGTAAGAATAAGTACACGCTTTTTCATATATCATTCACCATGGTTGTTTTCCTTTATTATACGCGCATTGTCAAATATTTCAAGTTTTATGGAAAAGTTCCGCGCTAAGCCGCCTTCCTGCCGGTTTTCCTTATAATAATCCGTCCATTGTGCATACTAAATACGCGGTTTAATGACGAAATGGAGGTAATCAATGCCGAAAGACAGCCAGCCGGACAATAAAAAAGCACGTATTCGAAAATGCAATTATCAAATACCGATCACCAAAGAAAATCAAAATCACAATCCGAATCCAAAAAAACAATCGGTAAAAAAAGACGATGTTTGATCGCTGAAGATACGCATCGCATGTAAAATCGCAGCGCTAATGAGGTTTTTTATGGCTAAAGCAGGTATGCGTCGTCCGGACCCAAAGGATCCGCACGGCACCGAAAGCAATCATATCCCACATTTCCCGAAAAATGAGGTTCATCCTGTTCCGGAACTTCAGGGAAAGGCGAAGCTGAAAAAGCAAAAAGCAAAACCGATCACTGAAAAATAGTCCCAGCCGTCGGCGATTTCGCCGACGGTTTCTGTAGGCGATTTCGCCGACGGCTTTCTGT
>JAAYJC010000245.1 GCA_012523085.1 Clostridiales bacterium | reverse complement strand
CTTGAGTTTCGGCAAAAGACAAAATGAAGGGGCAAAAAAGGAATCGGAGAGAAAGCAAACCAAAAAACGAATGGGAGAAATAGACAAAGAAGATAAAAGACGTAAAAAGGGAAAATATAATTAAGCCCGAGAAAAACCGGGCAAACGGGAGTATTAAGCAAGATATATTTATGCGGGCAGTTTCATCTTCAACTGAGGGTATTTCTCTCTGGGAGGCCGCCTTAGCCAGTCCCGTATCCCGGTATTAGCATGAGCCAGCAGGACGGAAACACCTTTGGATATGCGGTAGTAGAAGAACAGCACTTTCTCTTTTATGGCGTTGGCCTTTTTTAAAATTGCCTGCTTCAAAGTATTCCAATCCGGTTTTTCAGCAAGCACTCCGAGAAAACCGAGGCAATACGTCAGAAATTGATTCAGCGTATTGATGGATATCAGGCTTCTGACGCGGAAATCCTCAAAACCATACTGCTGTTTCTTTGCCCTGAAATATTCTTCTATGCGCCATCGGGATAAATATGTGCGGACGATATCCACCGCGTCTTCCTTGCTCTTTATCGGTTTGTTGGTGGCAAGCATCATCGGAGTCTCCCCCAGGCCATATACAAGAACGAGCTTCAGCGGTTTCCTTGACGCCGTAATCCTAACATTAACGCAGGATATCCAGCATTCCTTGCTTTCGCTGTCAAACCATACTTCGGACTTGATTTTACCTTTCCTGGAATCCCTTAGAACAGGCGCGGGATACCATTTGCCTTTAAAAAGCAATTTGCGGTTTTCTGTCAAACGTATGACGAACTGCCTCTCATGTTTGTACATGAAAAGGAACGTATCATTCGAGTCATATCCGCGGTCAAACACAAACGTGCTTTCCGTACCTGTTAACCCGATTACCTGTTCCAGCGACTGCTTCGTCACCTCGTTAGCTGAGATGAAATCATCTGTTTTAGACGAATATATCCTCGAAAACAGGCTTACGGGCTGGCGGCTCCTTGCCGTCATCGCTGTCACTTCAGCGACATGGTATCCCTTCTTGTATTTCGCTTTTTCATTTGATTCGGATCCGTCCCTCACAAGGCACAGCCCTTCAAATTTCTTCCCGTGGGGTTTTGTCACGTCGCTGTCATCAACGAATATCACCGGGTCAGGAGGTAGCAGCTTTATCATTTCCTGCAGATAGTTTCTCACTATCCCCTCCGGTATCCCTTCCGACAAATTCCTGCTTAGCCGGTCTACGGTATTTATCTTTTTTGTTTCCTCCATAAGGGGATCCGCTACGTTTGAAAGTATGACGCTTTCCGAAGCTGCTATTCCGTACAGCATATCCGCTGTAAACTTCTTTACCACTTGTCCGCTGCATTCTGTGATTTTTTTCGCAAAGTTCAATATTTCCCTTTTCATTTGGTATGTCTCGGTGGTAGAATGTGTCATAAGGAAGTCCCTCCGTTTTGTTTAGTAGGGTTTTGTTTGACACCTTAATTCTACCACATAATGGACGGGATTTCCTTGCTTTTATGCCCTTTTTCTTCAGTTTTTTCGTGTTTTCCTTTCCTGTTATGCCTTGTCGCTTGCCTTGCCTTTTGTTTTGCGGAAACTCAAG
>JAAYJC010000179.1 GCA_012523085.1 Clostridiales bacterium | reverse complement strand
GATACCATTCTCGTTTTTCTTTGTGTCTGCGCAGCTTATCCATTCACCGTCTTCGCTTTTATAGATATGATAGACTTCTCCGTAAGTTATGGAATCATTTGAGCCGTTGTGCCAGGTCACGGTCATATTTTTTGGATCCGAATTCAGTTCTATAGTGAGTAAAGACAGCTCCACGCCGTTATAGTCCGTCCCGTTCCCGATTGCTTTTACATAGCCCGTATCGGTGATCTCCCCGCTCAGTTTCCCGTCAGGTTTACTCAGGAAAAAAACCGAGAGTATGACGGCCGGGATAAACAGGCCTAAAGCAATCACAATTGCAGGTTTTAGTTTAAGCATCGCTGACCCTCCCTCGGTTTTCTGCCGTCCTCAGCAAGCTGGTACATTAAAGAGCCTGCCGAAAACGTGAGCTTTTATGCCCTTTCATAAGGCTGTGGGTATAGCCGTGGACGCTGCGATTTACCTTTATTCCGCCGTATCCATCATGGTACCGATGAAAAAGGGAAGGTTTGTTTCGGTGTCGATGAGCATATAAACAAAAGGTCTGTTCAGATACACGGTTTTCATATCCTCTTCAATCACCGCCGAGGTATTCTTCATTTCCACCGCCGTTGCGGCGCCCGCCATTGTACCCTTTTCGTCTACACGGATAAAGGTCTTGTGGATGACCCGACTGATAAAGATATTGCCGCTTTCCGATCGTCCCAAAGAGGTAAAATCAGCCATGGACGGATCAAAAGCGTATGAAATGCCCATTGCCTTCAGTATATCGCTCAGCTCGGCTGAGTATCCATGCTTAAATTTCGGAATAGCGGTATTCACACTTGTATGCTGCGCGCTTCTCAGTGTGTCCATCAAGGTTTCACCGGTAAGAGAGGCGATATATTCCTTCACCGGTATGCCCTCATTTGGCAGCAGCGCAGCAAAAGCATACTTTTCGTCGGCGTAGTATTTGATAAAGCCTGTGGCGTTGTCGTCTTCAAGATACCGGCCTTCTTGATTGTACATCATTTCTGCGTCCCTTTTGTTTCCGGCTTCGGTTGTGAAGATTTCGTTCACAATTTGGCTTTCCTCGTAGATATCCGCCCATTGTGCGTCAAAGGCAAGCGCGTTAATCAGGTACATGACGGCGTCCGGGGGGATGCTGTCGAGTATACTTGGGATCATGCCGTCGGTTTTTTCTTTGACCCAGTCATTGATGTCACGAAGTGACTTTTCGTCAAATGCGGCCTTATAGACAGACGCACCGTAATAATCTGCATTGGTCTGCAAAAAATCCTGTCCGACTGTCAGGGCTTTGTCGTCATTTAACCAAATTGAGTTGGCAATGCTGAGTTTGTAGTTGCTTCCGGAGGGCAGGCTGCTGAGATAGGCATGCAGATAATCGTTCAGCTCGCCGATTGTCAGGCCGAACACCTGCTCCATCTGCCGAAGCGTCTCACTATCAGCACCGTTTGCCGTCATAGCCAGCGCGCATAAAACAGAGAGCGGAGAAACCAGGGTATTTTGATACTCTGACACGCTTTTTTGAAGCAGGCTGACCGCGAAGCTTGCGCAGGATGCGTCTCCGTCACCGCTCAGTTCCGTAATAGGCGCAATGTCTCTTGCCTTAATGCCCTTCATCAGGTCAGCCGCTTTCACCGTCTGACAACCGGGAAGAGAAATCAGCGCAGTAAGCATAAGCGTAATGCACAATGCCCCTGCTGCGATTTGTTTTTTCATAAAAAGGTTCCTTTCCAGTGAAGTGATTTTCGTTCAATAGAATAGACGATAACCATACGAAATAGTTCACCGAAAAAAATCCGCACATAAGGTACTTAGTATAAGAAGCTTTCATGCGGTGCTATTGTCAAAAACACAGTAAATACATTATACGTAACGAACAGATCATAATATTATTCGCTCTATTATTTTCCAATACCGCTATACAATTCTTGACATATTCTTGACATGGAATTATGATGAATATCATCGATTTGAGCTGTTTTGAACATATGTGCACGGGTATTTGATGCTCTGACTTACGCAGATACATACCGCCAAAAGTGAAACGGATGGAGATATGAAACATAAGACGACAAGTGACCTGCATTACTATTCCGACCGATTGATGAAAAAGCTGCGAATGATACATTCATTGCCGGTCGCGGTAATTTAAGCGCCTTCCGGTCACGGCAAGACAACGGCTGTACGGGATCTGTTGCAATCCTCTCGGCCTAAAAATGTACCGGTTCTTTGGTTTACAGCACAGGACGAGGCTGCAGCCGCCGGTTTTCATCGCTTATGTCAGATTATCGGGAAATCGACGATGCTGTAGGCCGACGGCTGATGCGGTTGGAGCTGCCGAATGCTGCAACCGTTGCAGAGGCCTGCCGGACGTTTCGGGATATGTAATGCCGAGGCGAGACCTATCTTGTCCTCGATGATTTTCATCATTTGCAGACTGCCTTTCCCGAATCGCTTTTTGCTGCCATGGCAGAACACGGTGGGAAAAACCTACATATCGTTTTCATCACGCAGATGCTGCCGCGAGACCTCGTATCCATCGTTACAGGCCGGGGCATTTTACATATCACCGCATCCGATTTAAGGCTGCATGCGGAGGATATACACCGTTACTTTGCTCTATCGGGCTGCGCCGTTTCTGATGAGGAAGCGGGAAGGATTGCCGGATATACCGAAGGGTGGGTGATTGCAGTCTATTTGCAGCTTCGCTCTTACCGGGAAGAGGGTGCACTCTCGGTTGCCTCCGGAATTTACGTGCTGATGGAACGCCTCGTGTGGTACGCGCTGGACACAGCTCAGCAGACATTTCTGCTGCGGCTTTCTTCGTTCAGAACGATTACACAAAGGGCAGGCCTGCGCGGTTCTCGGCTGTGATAAACTGCCGGAATACGCGCACAGCGCGCTGAGCGACAAATTTACCTATCTACTCGCTGTATACAGCTTTATGCTTGGTGACATTCCTAAGCAATGGATTTCCTGTTATCATCCGGAACAACAAAAAGGTTTACCGAAATAAGGAAGCATTTTTTATCCGGTTTTACCAAGCTTCGCTCAAACCTAACCGCAGAAGAACTGCCTGTCGACCTTACCACACGAGAGCGGGAAATTGCCCTGCTTGCAGCTTCGGGACTGTGCAACAGCGAGATTGCTGAAAAACTGACGATATCTGATAGCACGGTCAGAGCACACATGCGCACGATTTTTCAAAAGCTGGATATCGACCGCAGGGCAAGGTTGGCTGAAAAGCTGAAATAGCGCAAATTGGGCGAACAGATTGAAAAATGCAGAAAATTATATAAAGATAGTCCATTTGGACTAAGCGGAAAGCGAAATCCCATTCTATAATGAAATAGGATGGGAATTTCTAGATTAAGAGGATAAATATGGACTATATCAGGCAGTCGTTCCCATGAAGGACCATCGGCTCTTCATGGATATGGAAAGCGGCAGTACGGTTACGGTGGATCTTTCGGTAAAGCTGAAAACAATGAGGTTTCGCGAGCTTGCCGACGAGGATCTTTTTATGACCGCGCAAACCGATGGAAACTATGTGCACTGGGGACACGGACGGCTCAGTGCAACCTTCAACGAGCTGCTTCAGGTCGTGTTGATGGGGTAACAAACCGGGCTCTCAGGTTTATTTCCACCCGGCACACGGAAAAAGAAAAGGAGAAATATGGAAGCAGTAATGAAAAAACAATCTCAGCATTCCTGACAATTCTAATAGTCTTATCCCTCTTTCCATTTACGGTACGCGCGATGACACAAAATGAAGGCAGCGTCACAGCCGGCCAGCAGGACGGTATCTGTATTTAAAAACGATTATATCGGCTTTTATATCCGTCCGGACGGTAATATGACGAGGGTTCCGTCCCAGAAAACGCTGGACGACGTCAAAAATACCGGCGCGACCGAAGCTCACGCTTTTTACAGGCAGACATTTGGCATTGATGTATGGCATACGGATTTAAACAGCCCTGTCGGAGTTACCGGCCGGTCGCAGAAAATCGTCAACACCGATCCGGATAATCCGAAACTAAGGCAGGTTTTTGCGCTGTCCGGCGGCAGTACCATAACGATTGTCTACAGTCTGGTGCGGCTCGACAAGGGAGAGACGGACACTACGACATCCTGGAATATCATTGAAAAGGAAACTGATACACCGGCCAGCTATAAAACCTGGGGCGTGCTGGCCAGTGCGACACTTACCAACAGAAATCAGGATTTGAGTGTGTTGCGGATGACCAGGCATCTAAACTTCGGTGCTGCCGGCCATAATCTAAAGGGCAATGTTCGGCTGAACAGATATTTGGATATATATGCGAGCACTTACCCTTATACAAGGACCACAGAATATTTCACGACTTCGATTTCCACCGGTCTGAGCCGAACGGATACAAACGAAATCAGTGAGGCCTATACAGACTCCTTTTCCTATGCCAATCCGTTCGTCGCGATGAATGGGTACTGGCACGCTTCGATAGGCGATGAAATGATTGCCGGCATACATGGACACAGTCATAACTATTCCGACAAGGTGGCCTATTATCCGGAGAGTGGTTCGCGGCTTGACGTCGAGCATGAAATCTCCGGCAAAGGCGAAGCTTTTGCCTTATGGGGCTTTCGCGACCTTTTCGCCGTAGCGGACAGTGACAATATTCCGCTTGATCCCATCAGCATACCGCAGAACGCTTCCTGTGTCGGTATCGTCAGTAATTAACACCGTGCTTTCGGCGCGAGCGGGGAAAACCAAGACCGAGCTGATAGACCAATTCGGCAGCAAGCTTACCGCGGTTTTCCGGGGTGAGTTCAAGCAGGAAAACGACAGCTTTGTCTTTACACAGGGCGCAGCGCAGCTTTCTCCCGCGCTGACCGCCACCTGGACGAAGGGGAGCGGTGAATTTACCGTTTCTGCCAACGGCACAATTACGGCAAAAGGCGTGCACCTGTCTGTGCCAACTTTTAAATTTTACACCCGAAAAATACGGGCGATACGAGCGTGCAATTTGGTGTCTCCGGCGGAAAGCTGACCGTCGGAATAAACCCGGACAACAACAGTGCAATTTTGCACATCGATATTCCGGGCGCTGTGGATATGCAGCAGTTGCTTGGACTGGACATCGGAAACGCCGAAGCGGAGATCAACAGCTTTCCCGGGGAGGAATGCTACGCGTTCAAGCTGGAGCTGGACGTATTCGGCATGTTCGAAGCGGAGGGCGAACTGGAACTGAAACGCATTTACAACGGTGCGTTGATTCCCAACACGCTGGTTTTCAGAGCCGCCTCGGAGGTCGGTGTCCCACTGGTACCGCAGGTGGTCGTAGCCAAGCTCAATGGCCTCGGCGGCGGCTTTAAAAATCTTGCCGATACCATCAACGGCGATTTCTTTGCCGTCCCGCCGCTAAGGCTTTTGGTCAGCGCGAAGAGCAGTGTGTTGAAAATCATCGAAGGGTGGTGTACCGTAGAAATCGGCGCAGGCTTCTATAAGGCGTCGCTGACGGAAGCGACGTTGCTCGAAATGGATATCATAGACGAATACAGCTGGTATATGGAGCTTGTAGGTGATATACGCAATTATAACGGGAGTAACTACAAAGGCCTGAAGGTGGGCGGCGGTATGAAGCTCGTTTTGTCCATCCCGAACTCCGACTTGCCGTTCATCCAGGGAGGCGGCGAATTCAACGTGTCGGCTTTTGAGGGACTCAACGATTACAAAAACCCCACGAAGGCATATCTGTCGCTGGGCTGCGATGGCAGGGTTTTCGGCCTCGTACAGATACCTGCAGACGCCTGGTTCATCGACAGGACGATGGAAATAGCAAGCGCCGAGATCGATTTCGCTTTGGGCGGACAGATTACGGTGAATGTAACCGGCGCATCCTTTTCAACCGCAATTAAGGACGCGTTCGGCAGCATCTCAGGCTACGGCGGGGTTGCCTACACCGGTAGCTTCCTCGGATTCCCCTACCGAGTCTATTACATATTCCAGAACAAAAAAGTCGGACTCGATATCGGTTCCTTTTTGGGTGAGCTTGAGCCGTTTGACCCGAATCCATACGCAATGAACGGCGGGGCTCTGGTGGATCCTGCAACAGGCGAGTAGGTCGGCGTCATGGTCATGAACGACAACTTGACGCTTCTCGGCAGCAGCAGCGGGAAGAGGGGGAACCGTATCTGTCGAGGCCTCCGGAAGTACGATAAGGTTTACCGGGAAGGCCTGAATCATCTGATTGACAACCAATGCATGCTGCAACTGACCAACGGCTTTGGAACCATTATGATTCCCGCCGAGGTTCTATCACAACTCGACTAGAATGCGGACAGTGTGATCGAGTTCACACTGGATAGGCCGGATGACTTTGAAAATCCGATGCTGAGCGGTCTTTACGATACGGGTTTCCCGGTCTTTGAAATCCGCATCACTGTGGACGACAGGGCGGTCCACAGTGATGCCGGAGCAATCAGGGTAATATTATCAGACAGCTCCTTCCGTACGATTCCGGATTTACGCGTAATCCATGTTCTGAGCAGCGGGGACTACAGGGAAGAAGCGCATACACTAGACGGAGAGTCGCTGTCCATAACACTAAGCTCCCTATCACATGTCTGCGTACTGGATGGTGCTGCGGTGAGAGAGCTGCTGAAAAATCCGTTTTCGGATGTTTTTGAAGATGACTGGTATTATGACAATGTGCTGTTTGTTTCCCGAATGGGTCTGATGAGCGGTATCGCTCCGGAGATGTTTTGTTCCATCCTTCCTATGTCACGGGCGATGGCTGTTACGGTCATCTACCGGATAAGCGGAGACACGGGCAACTACGCAAACGCCTTTTCGGACGTCTTGGCAGGTTCGTGGTATGAAAAGGCCGTGGCTTGGGCGGCGGCAAAGGGGATTTCCGATGGCGTAGACGAAAACACCTTTGCTCCCGAAACGAATATCACACGAGAGCAATTGGCCGCTATGCGCAAAATGCGGGCTATGATGTGTCGCAGGGCGAGGGGGTAAACCTTCTTTCGTATCGCGACGCCGGGAACATCTCCGATTATGCGATTCCTGCTTTCCGTTGGGCCTGCGGGGCGGGCATAATGAACGGGGATAATCTTGGCAGCCTGAATCCGCAAAACACGGCAACCCGCGCCGAAGCCGTAGCTATGCTGCAAAGGTTCATAAAGCGCAGCATTTCATGAGGCGAAGCGCATAAAACCTTCTCTTGAAAAAAAGGAACTGTTGCGAAACGCATATTATGCATTTCGCAACAGTTCCTTTTTTTCGGTGTTTTGCCGCCACCGGAGCTATTCAAACAGACCGTAAACTTGGTTTACTTTCCAAACGCAGGTTATGCCGTTGCCGGGATATCAATCTCCAGTGTGTTTCTTACTGTGGAAATG
>JAAYJC010000178.1 GCA_012523085.1 Clostridiales bacterium | reverse complement strand
TCCGAATGAATTTCTCCTCTATCCCCAGCCATCCTCCGTCCGTGAAGAAGATGGTCAGGCCCATTTCCTCCAGCTTTGGTATGCATTCCTCGGTAAACGCCCGGATGTTTTTCGCTTCTCCGACCACAAAGCTGATCTCACCCGGCTTGAATTCATGTCCCTCGAGTTCGCTTTCCGATAACGGAAGGAAGGATAACGGAACAAACACCGTGCTGTCCGAATAGGCCCAGTACAGGTCCGCATCCCGCATCTTCCAGGCATTGATGTCGACATAGGCACCGACGATTTCAAACTCCTCTTCAACAAAGGTGTCCGCGTACCTCTCCCTGGCCGACGCAACCGCACCCAGCGGCACATACTGCTCAAACAGCTCATTTCCGAGCCTGAGCGATAATTTGTCCCCGAGGCTCAGGTCGTTTGCCTTCATAAACGCGTCGCTGATTACGCAGACCCTGTTCCCGTTCCGGCTGTCCTCCGGCGTCAAAAGCCGTCCCTCGGTAACGAGGATCTTCTCCTCTGTAACCCTCCTGATTGCGCCCATATCGTCCGTATAGACGACGTCGAAGGTATGCAGGTCGTCGTTTGTTATTTGAATCAGCTCGCGCAGCGGAGCGCATTCATCCAGCTCAAGGTAGTTTTCCGGCAATTCCGCGATTCCCGTATCAAGGGGAATCGGATATATGTACGGCCACCAGTTGTACAGCATATCGTCACCTATACAAAAATGTTCGAAGCCTATCCAGCTATACGGCTCGACGCGCCCGACGAAAACATATCGATTTCCGGGAACCATGCTTTCCAGTTGTTCCATGTAACATCGATTGAATCTAGATACTACGACTACCCGACTAATATCTGTACAATAATAAGCACTGTCCAAATATTCCGGAATAGGAAGATCGAATGTACCGATTGCCACGCGCCGCATGTCTCCGTACTTCGGTAATTCCGGTATTTCCAGCCATTCGGTATTCCCGGCCAGCATCTCGATATCCTCCAGAAGCAATACACGCACAGGCTGATTTGGCCATCCACCAGAAGATGCATCAGGCGAGCTTTTGTACAACTCATTCAGCGTTGCCTCGAAGACGAATCTACCGGGATAGTTGAAATGCTCTTCATAGTTTTCCATCCGGTAATAATCTTCCGAAACGCCCGCCGTCATATATCGCCGGCCCATCGAGGTAACATACGGCAGCGAAGCCATCTCATCCATGACGGAGGCCGATATGCTCTTTTGATGAAAACGCTCGTAATGATACTTTTCCTCAAGCCACTTTTCATTTATCGGCTTATCATAATCTTTTATCCTCTCGGGGCTTACCGGACTGCGCGGATCCGTCAGGAGAAAATAAGGATAAAAAGGACCAAAAATGGATTCCCCCGGACCATACTCCACAGAACCGATTCCCCTGTACCTCCCGTATGCGCGCCGGTATTCCCGCGCCGTCAGCGCGTAATCCGCCGCGCTGTAGACCAGCATGAATGAAGCGGCTATGAGCAAAGCAAATGTCAGAAGCGTTTTGAGTGGAGACCGAAGCATTATCTTAATGGTCAGCATTAGTCGCATGATACAGGCTTCCTTTCCGGGCAGCTGTTTTTAATCATCTCCATATTGCCGATTGCCTTTTTATAGTATAACAAATATTATAAAATTTTCAATATGCTGGCATGGCATAAAGGAAAAGGAATGGCAAGCCATTCCTTTTCCTTTATGCGGTTTGATGCGTTTAAGATTATTTGCCGAACTGACAGTCATTGTTTCCGGATTCGGTTGTCCACATCTCCAGCATATTGATCGGGTCGTTGAAGTCCGCAATCCAGCCGTTTCGGGCGATATCATAGTTGCCGGCCTTGCGTTCGTCAACAAACACGCTGAAATCGATGGCCTTGAGCGTCATGTTGATACCGAGGACGCCAAGATCCTGCTGGATAGCCTCGGCAATTGCGATATGGGCGGAGGTTTCGTTGGTCAGATACTCAAAGCTTATAGGCGTTGCGGCATCCAGCGCGCCGTTTTGGTCAAACTTGAATCCCGCGCTCTCCAATAAGCTTTTGGCCTTATCAATGTTGTCCTCGCTGTAAAATGGATTGTAGTATCCGACGCTCTCGGCGTCCGGATACGTGTACAAGGTGTCGTTAGACTTAAATTCTCCGCCGTGTCCGTCAAGCATAGAGGGAGGAATAAAGGTGTTGGCGGGCTGCTGTCCGGTTTGGGCGATGTTCTCCACAATAAAATCGCGGTCAATCAAAAGCGAGAAGGCCTGACGCATCGCATTTGCCTGCTCCACGGTCTTGCCTGAAAACAAATCGCTTTTAATATTGATTGAGATATAGTAGGTTCCGAGCTGATCTACAATATGAAACTGCGGATCATTGAGCAGTGCCGCGATCTCATCCGTGGGCACGGTATCGATAAAATCCAGATCTCCCGCGTTGTAGGCGGCGAAAACGGCGGCGTCATCGCTGCTGAGCATGAGTTCCAGCCTTTCCGTTTTCACATTGTCGGCGTCCCAGTAATTCGGGTTTTTTACATAGACCATGTTCTCGTTATGCGCCCAGGATTCAAGCATATAAGCGCCGTTGCTGATAAAACCCGCTTCCAGGGCCCAGGCGCCCGGATTGGTTTCGTTTTCGGGAGCGCCTTCCACTTCGCTTTGCTTGACCGGAAGAAATGTCGGAAACGCGCAGAGGTCAAGGAAATATGCGGTGGGCGCGCTTAGAACGACGGTAAAGTGCCTGCCGTCCTCGGAAGAGGATACCTGCAGGTCGTTGTCGGCAAAACCCGCGATACTGTTGAGCATATAGCTGTAGTCCGCTCCGGTGGCGGGATCCGCGGCGCGCTTCCATGAATAAACGAAATCATTGGCGTTGAGCTCCGAACCGTCGCTCCATTTAAGGCCCTCCTTGAGTGTGAACGTATAAGTCAGCTCATCATCTGAGACGGTATGGCTCTCGGCAAGGTCGGGGACCAGATTTCCCTCGGCATCATATCGGTACAGACCGGCAAAGGAATTTGCTGCAAGGGTAGCCCCGTCAACCGTTGAGTTCAAGGCGGGATCAAGCCTGTCCGGTTCGCTGCCCAGAAGCAGGCGTATTTTGTTGTTCGGTGCATCGGTGTACATGAAGTATTTGATTCCGTACGCGTTGGAATACAGGCCGCTAACCTCCGGCTTGAGCATATAAATGTCGTTGTAATAATAAATGGGGATTATGCAATATGTTTTCATCAGCATGTCTTCGGCCTGGTGCATCAACGTCTCTCGCTGAGCATAATCCGTCGAGGTCTTGATTTGCGCGATCAGCTCGTCATATGCGCGCCAGTCCGGAATCGGGTTCGGCTCTTCAGTTTGACCAGGCGACGAGGTTGGGGATACGCCGGGTGATTCGGTTCCGGGTGTCGCTTTTTTGGCGCAGGAAGAAAGCATACCTGTCAGAAGAAGCAATGCCAGAAGCAAAGCTATGTGCTTTTTCATGAAATGACCTCCATAATTTATGATTTTTGCCGGCTGACTGCCGCCTGAGCCCAACGCGGTGAGCGCGGCAAGAAATGAATGCCAACATTATTATTGACATTAGATGACAAAATCATAAATTACAGAGGTCAGATATTTTATACTTTTTTTGACGAATTTGGCGAAATGGCATCGAAAGCAATCGTAAACGAAAAATGACGGCGCTTAAGCATGCCAACACGCGACAAGATGGCCGTTTCCTTTATCACAAAGAGGCGGACAGCTTTGTGTACACTTCTGCGAAACACGACGGCAGCGGGTTTGAAACGCGCATCCCTCGGGCACATTAAGCGGACTGGGAACATCGCCTTCCGGAACAATTCTGCGGCGGCTGCGCGCCGTTTTCGGATCGGGTATCGGTATGGCGGAAAGCAAAGACTGCGTATACGGATGCATGGGGTTGGTTTTGAGCGCGTCGGAATCGGATATCTCAACGATTTTTCCCAGATACATGACCGCAATGCGGTTTGATATATGATGCACCACAAGCAGATCATGTGCGATAAAAAGGTAAGCTACGCCGAGTTTAGCCTGCAGATCCTCAAACATATTGATGATCTGCGCCTGAATGGAGACATCAAGAGCGCTGACCGGCTCATCGCAGACAATGAATTTGGGGTTGACGGCCAGGGCGCGTGCAATACCGATTCGCTGACGCTGTCCGCCCGAAAATTCGTGGGCATAACGGGTGGCGTGCTCGGCATTTAGACCCACAAGCTCCATCAAAGAAAGGATTTTCTCCCGGCGCTCTTTTCTGCCGGAATACAGCTTATGCACATCGAAGGGCTCTCCGATGATGTCTTCAACGGTCATTCGCGGATTCAATGAGGAATATGGGTCCTGGAAAACCATTTGCATTTCACGGCGCAAAGAACCGATGGTTTTCTTTGTGACCTTGCAGCCGTTAAACAAGATTTCGCCGCCGGTCGGTTCGTACAGATGCAGCAATGAGCGCCCGACAGTCGTTTTCCCGCAGCCGGATTCCCCGACAAGACCCAAAGTTTCTCCGTGCCCGACGGTAAAGGAAACATCATCGACAGCCTTGAGCGGTTTTGTTTTAAACAGACCGGTTTTAATCGGAAAATACTGCTTTAGATTTTTAACTTCGAGCAGGTTTTTTGTTTTCATCGATTCGCTCCCGGAAACACGGTATTTTCGTCAGCCGCTTTCTTCACGTTCATCCAGCAGGCCGCCTTATGACCCGGAGAAAGCTCAAGCTCTTCGGGAATCTGTTCAAGGCATATTCTCATCGCATTGTCGCAGCGGGCGCAAAATGCGCATCCGTCCGGCATATTGAGCAGATTAATCGGCGTGCCGGCAATGGGTTCAAGCCGCGATTTATTTCCGGTTATGTCCGGTATGGACCGAATCAGACCCTTGGTATATTCGTGAGCGGGTGCGTAGAAGATCTGGTCGGCGTTTCCGCGCTCGCATACACGTCCGCCGTACATGATGAGGATCTCATCGCACAAATCGGCAATGATGCCCAGATCATGAGTGACCAGAATAACGGCCATTCCGAGCTTTTTTTGCAGCGATTGTATAAGCTCGAGAATCTGGGCTTGAATCGTCACATCCAAAGCCGTAGTCGGCTCGTCCGCGATCAGAATATCGGGCTGACAGGCCAGCGCCATAGCGATCATAACGCGCTGACGCATGCCGCCGGACAGCTCAAACGGATACTGTTTTATGCGCTTTGCGGGCTCATTGACACCGACCAGCTCCAGCATCTCCATAGCATGCGCCTTAGCCTGCTTTTTGCTTTTATCGGTGTGCAGCAAGATCGCCTCAGCAAGCTGATTTCCGATGGTGTAGACGGGGTTCAGGCTTGTCATCGGATCCTGAAAGATGATGCTGCAGCATTTACCGCGAAATCCATGAAGCTGTTTTTTTGTAAATCGGTTGATGTCTTTGCCCTTATATAAGATTTCGCCGCCGGTAATAAAGCCGTTATCGGTAAGGATATGCATGATCGAATAGGCTGTTACACTCTTTCCCGAACCGGATTCCCCGACAATCCCAAGGATCTTTCCCGGCTGCAGGCGAAACGAGACGCCGTTGACGGCTTTGACCTCGCCGGACTGTGTATAAAAAGAGGTTTTCAGATTATTCACTTCAAGAATATAATCACTCATCTGTTCACTTCCTTAACTTAGGATCAAATGCGTCCCGGAGCCCATCGCCCAAAAGGTTGAAGGAAAGGACGATCAAGCAGATGATCAACGCCGGAAACACAAGCTTGAACGGAAAGCTCTGCAGTCCTTCTCTGGCCGCGTTGGCCAAAGATCCGAGCGACGGCATCGGCGCTTGAACGCCAAGCCCGACAAAGCTTAAAAAGCTCTCGGTAAAGATCGCTGAGGGTATCTGAAGAGCGGTGGATATGATAATCACGCTGATGCAATTGGGCAGAATGTGTTTGCGGATGATGCGGCCCGGTTTTGCGCCGATTGCGCGCGCGGCCAGGACATACTCGTTTTTCTTAATAGTCAGGATTTGACCGCGGACCAGCCTGGCTTCGCCGACCCAGTAGAGGAGGCCGAAAACAATGAAAATTGAGATCAGATTCGTACCCAGTTTAGATAAGATTCCGATCGAAAGACCGCCCAGCACCTGATCTAAGACGACAGACAGCAGAATAATAATCAGCATATCCGGCAGAGAATAGATAATGTCGACGATGCGCATCATGATCAGGTCCGTTTTTCCGCCGACATACCCGGCGATGCTTCCGTAAATAAGGCCAATCACAAGCACAAGCGCGCTGGCGACCAGACCGACCAGAAGAGAAACTCTGGTGCCGTACACAACGCGGATAAAATAATCGCGGCTCATGGCGTCGGTACCGAAAATGTGCGGGAAAACCTTGCCGCCGGCCTCCCTATAGGCTTGTTCCTTTTCGGAATAGGTAAAGGGCGCAAGGTTTTTCGCAGTCTTGTCCCTGACGCCGTTAACGCTGATGATCTCGGAATATTTATAAGGCACAATCACCGGCGCAACGATGATTGTGACCGCAATGAGCAGCAGGATAATAATACTGATCACAGCCAGAGGGTTCTTAAACAGCTTGCGCATCCCGTCTTTAAAAAACGTCGTCGGGGTGCTCATGATATCTTGCTGCCGCTTTTCATCTTCTGTCAGAGGCTCAAACTTCGTAAGATCCAGCTGCACGCTGAGCGGGTGTTTTTTCGGAAACCCGTTATTGTTATTCATTTTCTCGCCTCCTCTATTCAAAAGTAATCCGGGGATCGACCGCCTTGTAGATCAGATCGCTGACGAGATTTGCCATAACCATCAAAGAAGCCAGAAAAATCGTCGTGGCCATGATCATCGGGTAATCTCTGTTTGTGATACCCGTTACAAATTTGGAACCCAGGCCGCCTATGGTAAAAACGCTTTCAACGACAAGACTGCCTGTAATAATGTAAGCCGTCATCGGGCCGAGATATGTAATAACGGGAATAATCGCATTTCGAAGCGCATGCTTGAAAATTACCTTCCATCCGGCGACGCCTTTGGAATAAGCGGTCCTGATATAGTCCTGACCCAGCGCATCGAGCATGCTGCTCTTTGTCAGCCTCGTGATATACGCCATCGGATATAAGGAAAGCGCGATAACAGGCAGCGTATAATGCGTCTGTGTCACAGACCAAACGGGAACCCAGCCCAGCTTGATCGAAAAAACCAGTAAAAGCAAAGTCGCCAGAACAAAGCTCGGTACCGCCGTGAAAAGCGTAGAGAAAAATATGATGATTCTATCGGCAAGCTTGTTTCGCATAAGGGCGGCCAGACTCCCGAGAATGAGTCCGGAAACAAGTGCGACCGCAACGGCTGCAATGCCGAGTCTGGCGGAAACGGAAAACGATTCAAAAATCGTAGAAGAGATATCCCTTCCCGTCTTGAGTGAAATACCGAAGTCGCCGCGAACGATATTGCCAAGATATATCCTGAACTGCTCAAGCACGGGCTTATCCAGATTAAAGCGTTTGAGCAGCATGGCTTTCACCTCGGGGCTCGGCGCTTTTTCCGAATTAAACGGACCGCCCGGTATGGCGTTCATCGCAAAAAACGTAATACATATAATAATAAAAACCGTCAGCACAGCCAGCAAAATGCGCTTGGTTAAATATCTGGTCATGGACATTTCTCCGTAACTGCCGGCAAGCCGCGGCCGCTTTTAGACGGGCGCAACGCCGGCGTAACTATATTTTAAAGGCCCGCATGGCCATAATACCGTTTTCCAACTTAATCGGAGAACAGTATTATGATACCGTTTACCGCTATATTTGTCTAATGAGAATATATTGAAACAAGGGAAAGCATAGGCAAAAGAAAAGCCGGCGAACGCCGGCTTTTCGCTGTCGGCGTTTTGTGCGCCGACGGATGATTACTATATGTATAATGTCGGATAGAAGCTCTGGAAATGCCGTGCAGAATTGGTGTATTTCAGGGAGAATTTGTGAAACCCTGTCATCGAACATGTTCTTTTTACCGAAACAGAAATCGGGCTCATTTCACCGAATAATTGGATTTATGCGGGTTATTTCGGTCACCCGGGGTTACGCCGTCGGTTTACGTAATTTGTTACAGAATTTTGTATACAAAGAGTTATGCACATTATCCACAGAGTTATGCACACCGATATAACCGCGAAAAAACAGGTGTTAACTTGATAAATGGGAAAATATGGGCGGCCAACGCAATTTGGTTTTCCTGCTCGGGAAAATAATGCGGGAAGTAGACATAATGCCGATCATATCCATGTTTAAGCAACGCCGTCAGAATAAGGGGGTGAGGCGGACAATAAAGCGGGCTTTTTGCCATCCTGAAGGGAAGCGCATCAGAAGATCAGAGAATCTGCGGGCATCGTGGCATAGGCGTTTAGATCGGAGTCGGCAAGAGCGGAGCCATTTTTGACATGTGCCATATATTCGTAAAAGCCCTGACAGCCAATCATTGCGGCATTGTCCGAGCAAAGGCTCAGCGGGGCAAGGTAGCAGGAAAGATTATGCTCTTTTGATGCAGCCAGAAGCGCCTTTCTGATGACCGAATTTGCCGCGACGCCGCCGGAACAGCTGATTTTCGCATAGCCCGCGCTCTGCGCCGCCGAAATGACGCGGGGAACCAGCGTATCGCTGATGGCCGCGCAAAGAGAGGCCGCCAAGGACGCGCAGTCCAGAGGTGTGTTTGTTTGCTTTGCGTTATGGATTAAATTGATTACAGCGGTCTTAAGACCGGAAAAGGACATATCAAATGGACTACCCTGCAGTTTAGCCCTAGGAAGGGCATACTTCGTTTCGTCACCCCCGCGCGCCAGATTGTCGATTGCGGGACCGCCCGGATAACCCAGACCAAGCGCTCTTGCCGCCTTATCAAAGCATTCCCCGGCCGCATCGTCACGCGTGGAGCCGAGAATGCTCATATCCGTATAATCGCGCACATCTATCAAAAGGCTGTGTCCGCCGGATACGACCAAAGCCAGAAACGGAGGCGCAAGCTCTGGGTAGGCGATGTAATTTGCCGCAATATGCCCGCGGATATGATGGACCGGAATCAAAGGAATTCTTAAGGCGAGCGCGACGGATTTGGCGAAGTTGACGCCAACCAGCAAAGAGCCGATGAGCCCCGGAGCGAATGTTACCGCTACGGCGTCAATTTGTTGTTTTATTAGTCCGGCTTTATTCAAAGCCGAATCAGCAAGCGCTGAGATCACTTCAATATGGCGCCTTGAAGCAAGCTCGGGTACGACGCCGCCGTAAATTTTATGCACATCAACCTGTGAATGAATTTCATCAGCCAGTATGCGCCTGCCGTCTTCGGTCAGCGCAACGGCTGTTTCATCACAGGAGGATTCGACGGAAAGAATAATCATGAACCGGTTCTCCCCTGTTTAAAATAAAGTGTCATTAAAACGGCGTCCTCTTTCGGACGCTCATAATAGCCGCGTCTTAATCCGACGCGAGAAAAGCCGAATTTCTCATACAGCGAAATGGCCGATTTGTTGCTCTCCCGCACCTCCAGCGTAAGGAAGGCGAGATGCAGCGAGGCGGCTTTTTTCACCAGAGTTTCCAGTAGCGCGCGGCCAACGCCCTGCCGGCGATACATGGGGTGTACCGCTATATTTAAGACATTCCCTTCGTCAAGAACGGCAAGCATTCCGGAAAATCCGATGAGCCTGCCGTTATCGCAGGCGGCATAATAGCTGCAGGCCGGATTGTTCAGCTCGGAAACGAACATGTCTTCCGACCACGGCACACTGAAGCATAGGCGTTCCAGCATGACGGCCTGTCCGATGTCCGAGGGTTTCATGGCGGTAATAATCATGTATTTGTCCTGTATTCTTCGATCAGCTTCGTCAGATATCCGTGTATCCGGGCGGCCGCCCTTTCATATTCGGCAAGGGAGCCGCCGAAAGGATCTTCGATATCGCAGTCTCCGATTGTCTTAATCAGATGGGCATACCCGGGATAAAGAGAGATGAGCGCGGCGCGGTGCCCGGCGGTCATGCAATAGATGCCGGACGCATTTTTAAGCAGTTTTTCGTGCACGGGTTTCGAGCGGTGAGCGGACAGATCCGCGCCGTATTTAAGCGCAGCTTTTATGGCATTATCGGCGGCGGGCATCGCGTTTATGACCGAAATGCCGCAGGAAACGGCCGATATGCCGAGCCCGGCGGCCGCAGCGTTAAAAATGCCCTCAGCCATCGGACTGCGGCAGGTGTTGCCGGTACAAACGAAAACGACAGGCTTGTTATTCATCACACACTGATTCCTTTCTATAGGGATGAGCGGCATGGCCGAGCGCTTAGGCGGCTATTTGGCATCATACCAGCTTTTTCCGAAATGCGCTTCCGCGATGAGCGGAACCGACAAAGTGACCGCATTTTCCATTTCCCCGGTCAAGATGGTACAGGCGGCCTCCGCCTCGGAAACGGGGGCCTGCGCGATGAGCTCATCGTGAACCTGAAGAAGCAAGCGGGCAGATAGCCCTTCTTGACGAAACCGGTTATCGACATTGACCATCGCGAGCTTGATGATATCCGCCGCGGACCCTTGAATCGGCATGTTCAGCGCGACACGCTCGCCAAAGGATCGGATGTTGTAATTGGAGGATTTCAGCTCCGGCAGATACCTTCTTCGGCCGAAAATCGTGGTGACATAACCGTCTCTTTTCGCCTGCTCCACGATATCGTGCATATATTGGCGAACGCCGCTGTATTTTTCAAGGTAGCTTTCAATGTAATGCTTTGCTTCCGCTTTACTGACATTGATGTCCTGCGCAAGCGAAAAATCGGAGATGCCGTAAACGATTCCGAAGTTGACGGCCTTGGCCCTGTTTCGCTGGAGAGAGGTTACTTCGCCCAAAGGAACGCCGAATACTTGGGAGGCCGTTACGCGATGAATGTCCTCGCCGGTCTCAAATGCCGCCGCCATCGCGGTATCCCCGGAAATGTGGGCAAGGATCCGCAGCTCAATCTGCGAATAATCGGCATCCACCAGAATCATTCCGTCACCTGCGATAAACATTTTGCGCAGTTCTCCGCCGAGCTCCGTCCGAACCGGTATATTCTGAAGATTCGGTTCCGTGGAGGACAGACGGCCGGTCGCGGTGGCGGTCATATGAAAAGAGGTGTGAATGCGTCCGTCGGGGGATATGACCTTGCTCAGTCCGTCCGCATACGTGCTTTTGAGCTTTGTCAGCTTCCTGAATGCAATCAGGCTTTCGATGATCGGATGCTTGCCCCTGAGCTTTTCAAGCACGTCGATGTTTGTGGAATAACCCGTTTTGGTTTTTGAAAAAGACGGTAGCATCAGTTTTTCAAACAAGATCTCGCCAAGCTGCTTTGTTGAGTTAATGTTAAACTCGGTGCCCGCGTGAGAGAAGATGTCCTTTTGCAGCAACTGAATATTATCCCCCAGCATTTTTCCGAAAGCGATGAGTTGCTCTTTGTCGACGAGAAAACCGATATGCTCCATATGCGCAAGGACCGAGCAAAGCGGCAGCTCTATGTCGCAAAACAACCTGTCCATTCCCTTTTCCTTTAAAGCGGGTTCCGCGCTTTTATAAATATCAGAAACAGCGTGCGCGTGCGATTTGAGCGCATCAATCGCTTCATTTTCCAAGCCGAGAAGACCGGAGGGGCCCTGGTCATACAAAGCCTCGGGCAGATTTACGCCGAGAAAAGTGGCCGCTGCTTTGGGTAGTGTATAGCCGCTTTCATTCGGGTTCATCAGATAAGCGGCAAGCGCGGTATCGAAGATAAAGCCGCCGTAATCCATTTTCATGGACAAAAGAGAAGTCATCAGGGATTTAATGTTGTGTGAAATCTTTTTTATGCCGGGTGAGAAGAAGCCGGTTAAGAATTCATCGTATTTTTCGGGACCGAGCGATGTCGACGAGGTAAAATAGCCCCGGTTGCCGTCGGTCACGGCGATGGCCTGCATGCTCCGAGTCATAACAAAGGAGACAAAAGGCGCGCTTTCGCAAAAAGACAGAATATCTCCGCTATCGGCAGAGTCGTTCCAGGAAAGTGTTGGCGGTAAATCCCCCGAAACCTCGTCTTCGGCAGCGCTGAGCGAAAACTTCTCGATCAGTTTATGAAATTCCAAACGGGTAAAGAGCTTGTAGAGCGCATCGTTGTCCGGCGGGGTCAGACGGTTTTGCCCGGGTTCAAAGCGCAAGGGCGCTTTTTGGTCGATCTGCGCCAGCTGATAGGACATCAAGGCCGACTCCCGGCCATTTTCAAGTTTTTTGCGTACCTGAGGTCTTAAATCCGGAGAATCCAGATTCTGATAAACCTGCTCGAGCGTGCCAAAACGGCGGATCAGCTCGGAAGCCGTCTTTTCCCCGATCCCGGCGACACCCGGTATGTTGTCGGAGCTGTCACCCATCAGAGCTTTGAGGTCAATGAGATTAACCGGAGGAAAACCGTATTCGGCAAAAAATGCGGCTTCATCGTATTCAGTGGAGTCTGTTTTGCCGCCCCGTGTCGACACGAGCTTGACGCGCACGTTTTGGGCGATCAGCTGGAGGCTGTCCTTATCGCCGGTTACGATCACGCATTCCCAGCCGAGGTTTGCGCTAACGGAGGAGATCGTGCCAATCAGATCGTCGGCCTCATAGCCGTCTTGCTCATAGAACCGGATATTCATTGCCGTAAGCACCTGCTTGAGATACGGAAGCTGAACGGCAAGCTCCTCGGGCATGCCCTTGCGTTTGGCTTTGTAGCCGTCATACATATCGTGCCGGAACGTCGGGCCCTTGAGATCAAAGGTTACGCACAACGCATCCGGAGAATCGTCCGCCAGCAGTTTTTGCAAAATCATGATAAATCCGTAAACCGCGTTGGTATAAAGCCCGTCTGATGTCGATAAGAGCCTTATGCCGTAAAATGCACGGTTGAATATGCTGTTTCCGTCCAGTACCATCAGCTTCATCGCGTTTCCTCCGATGCCTGTCATTTGTATGCCTTAGTGTATAGAATGCTTATATTATAATGTATTCAGAATAATATTCAATAAAAACCGTATATCAGGTATTATAATGCCTGCTGAACAATTCAAAAACGCTGTCAAAGCATTGCGGTTGTTGCGTTTTTGAATTGTTTATTCAGGCAGACAATCAATGCGTCTGAAACGGCAAAACAGGCTTGTTTTGCTGTCAAAAAGAGCAGTTTTTGCTCTTTGGACATTATTATACCACAATCTGCATGACAGACAAACTATCGGATGACTGGGTTAAATCCGGCCGAAGCGGGACAGAGCAGCCGGGAAAATGACAGGTAAAACAAAGCGGATAGGGCGATATGCAAAGAAGCGGAAAGCACATTCCCGGAAAGAGGAAGCCCGATTAACCGGAGCAGCAGTATGGAAAGGTTTGCCGAAGTCAAAATGAAGATCAATGGCTTTACAAAATCAGATAATTTAATCGTCACCGCAACAACACGGGCAAGCCTCAGGATACTTAGCATAAAATTAAAAGCCTCGGTTATAAAGATGATGAAGAGATAAGCCTTGATTGCCCAGACCGGCAGCAGAAAATAGACAAGCACAACGCTGATAAAAGCGTCCATGATGTTTATGCCCATCGAGTAAAGCTGTTGTCCCAAGCCCTTGAGCATGCCGTCTGTTACCGTGTCCAGATACATAACCACAACGAGCGGAGCCAGTATCTTTATGTATTTTCCCGCGTCCGCGGTCGAATACAGCGCCGAACCGAGCTCATCTCCGAACATAAACAAAAGCCCTGCCGAGGCGATTGAAAAGGAGATACAGATGCGCAGTATCCTGTTGACGATCATATCCATTTTCGGTTTGTTTCCGGATACCTGCGCTTCGGTAAGCTCCGGAATCATCAGTTCGGAAACGGACAAAAAAAAGGCGGAAGGGAAAAACAGCATGGGAAAAACCATGCCCTGAATTACCCCGTAGGAGGAAAGGGCGGCATCGGCAGAGATACCGGATCTTTTCAGTCCGCTCGGAACCAGCAGGTGCTGCAGCGTAGATAGCGATACGCGCGCATACGCGGTGAGCGCCAGAGGGGATGCCATGCGCAGAAGCCTCCCGGTTACACCCGCCAGCTTTTTAAAAGCACGCTTGTAACGCCGCCTGTCCAGCAGATAAAGGACGAGGCTGAACAAAAAAGCGGCAGCGTCCGCAACGGCGGCGCCGAGCACCAGGGCGGCGCAGGAAAGGTCAATTCTGCCCTCGGGAATTTTCGGAATGAGCACAATGATGCAGCCGATCATGCAAAGCTGCTCAAAAACCTGCACGGCAGCATATTTCGACAGCTTCTGCACGGCTGTAAAATATCCGCTCATCACAGAGCACAAAGATAAAAAGGGAAGCCCGAAAGCGAGGATTTTCAGAGATAAGACAGTCCTTTCGTCTCCCACCCAGTCAGAACCGATGCGGTTTGCGCCAAAATAGAGCAATGCCATTGCCAACATGCTGAATATAGCCGCATAAGCAAACGAGCGCTTCATGACCACCCCGACACCGCCATGCCTGTTTAAACCGAGTTCTTCCGCTACAAGTCTGGTAACGGCATAACGGATTCCCGAGGTCGCCAGTGTAACCGCAAGCGCCTGAACGGACAAGATCAGCGTAAACAGTCCGATTCCGGACGCTCCGATTGCATTTGACACATATACCTGAAAAACTAGGCTGACCGATCTCATGTAAATCGATACAGCGGTCAGCAGAATGGTGTTGTAAACCAGATGCTTTCTCATTCTTGTTCCTCCGCATTGGGATGCGTGCTTATCCACTAAAGAGTATATAGCGGAAGACTTGTCTGATATGCTTGACACTTGCGTCACACATCATCGGCGGCGCTTTGCGCGCTCTTCGGCGTTTGGAAAAGTAAATTTCGCCGGTCTATGCAAAAACCGTATATATAATGACTTGACCAATTTTATAACGGAAACACATGCATTCGTAGTCAGAATGCACATATTATTAGAATGGAAATACTATCGAAATAGATTCGTAACATATGTACGTGCAGCTTGCGGGCGAGGCCGAAATGACCAAAGAAAATAAAAAATAAATAATCTTTGTCTTGATATTTGAATGATCTGTGTTATAATCAACAATATGCAAGGCACTAATATGTGCTTTTAGCATAAATCTGTGCAATTCTATTATTCCTCGGGAAAATGGTAGGTAAAGGAGAACACGGTATGCGCATCAAAGACCTCAAAAAAGACTGGATACGAAATAGGACGGTATATTTCCTGGCTTTACCGGTCATCATTTATTTCATTATCTGGCACTACATCCCAATGGCTGGTATCGTGCTTGCTTTTGAGAACTATTCGGCAAGAGGGGGTGTAACGGGAAGCGAATGGGTAGGCATTGATAACTTCTTGAACTTCTTTTCAAGTTATTATTTGAAAAGAACGCTGCTCAATACCATTGTTATCAGCGTGTACTCCATGATAGCCAACTTCCCCGCACCCATAATACTCGCCCTTCTGCTCAACGAAGTGGAAAACAAATATTTTAAGAAAGTCGTACAGACAATCAGCTACATGCCGTACTTTGTATCAACTGTTGTTATTTGCGGAATCATCGTTGATTTCTTCTCTTACAACGGCGCGCTAACGGATGTGCTTGTCAACCTGGGTCTGGTAGAACGTCGGGATTTAATGACGTATAAGCCGCTCTTCCGACCTATTTACGTAATCAGCGGAACCTGGCAGATGGTCGGATACGGCAGTATCATCTATCTGGCGGCGTTGTCGGGTGTTGATCAGGAACTCTACGAAGCGGCCAGAATCGACGGAGCAGGAAGATGGAAGCAGACGCTTCACATTACAATCCCGAGTATATCACCTACCATCATCATCATGCTGATTTTAACAATTGGAAACCTCCTGAATGTCGCAATGGAAAAAATCCTTCTTCTCTACAGACCGGTTACATATGAAGTTTCCGACGTTATCATGACATTTGTTTACCGGCGCGGACTCATCGAGGGAGATTACGGCTACAGTACGGCGGTTCAGATATTCAACTCCGTCATCAACCTGACGCTTCTGATTACCGCCAACGCAATAAGCCGGAAATACTCCGAAACAAGCTTGTTCTAAGGAAAGGAGGATAGTGAAAATGAAAATCAAAGATACACCTTCAAGAATCGTATTCAAGGTTATAAACTACATACTACTGTCGCTCCTTGCCTTGATATGTCTTGCACCTCTTTGGCACGTTTTGATGGCATCTTTCAGCAGCCCCACGCTTCTGGTTCAGCATACCGGGATTCTGCTGTGGCCGCTTTACGATGCAGATCATCCGCTGACGCTCGGTGGTTATTACATCGTCGTGAAAAATAACTCTCTGATCAGAGGTTATGCCAACACGATCTACTATGTTGCCGTAGGCTGCTTTTGCAGCGTTATGCTCGGTTCTTTGGCCGCATACTGTATGTCCAGAAGAAAAGCGATCTGGATGAAGTACCTGATTTTAATTCTCACCTTTACCATGTTCTTTAACGGCGGTCTGATTCCGACATATATGGTGAACAAAACGCTTGGGATAAACAACACCAGATGGGTTATGATTGTCATGGGTGTCATATCCGTGTTCAACATCATCATCATACGAACGGCATTCCTGTCGCTGCCCGAAAGTCTTGAGGAATCGGCTCAGCTGGACGGCGCGGGTCATATCACGATTTTACTCAAAATCATCTTGCCGCTGACAAAGGCGACGATAGCCGTTATCGCTTTGTTCTACTCGGTTGGTAAATGGAACGAATACCTGACTGCCGCCATTTATCTGACGGACAGAAATTTATTCCCGCTCCAGATTGTCCTTAGGGAGATTCTGATTGCCGCTACATCACCTCCGGGAATGGAAGGCGACATCAATACTATTCTGGGTGACGAGGGTAATGCCAAAAAGCTGGTTGAATACTCCACCATAATTTTTGCAACGCTGCCAATCCTTTGCATCTACCCGTTCATTCAAAAGTATTTCGTTAAGGGTGTTATGATCGGCTCCATCAAGGGCTGACATAAAAATGAAATTCTATGTGCCGCCGGCTATGCCAGGCGGCACATAGTTTTTATTTCAGCCGGGCGATTGCGATTTGAGCCATTACCTGTGAAAACAGTCCCGGCTTTTTGAAAGCAGTAAGATCGGGCCGTTTTATGACTGAGGTTTTCGTTTAAAACAGGAGACTGACTGCGGCAAAGATAAGTGAAAGACCGGGGGACGAAATTTCCGTTAATGAAATTTCGTCCCTTATTTGGCGGAGCGGCCTATCGCGGCTTATACTATCATTATTAAATATAAACAGTATTCCGTATAATTTATAAGATAATACAGATAAGGCCGCCGCTGCCTTCGTTTACAATTCGCTGCAGCGTTTCCTGAATCTTGCCCTGCGCATCCTCGGACATCTTTCTGATTTTATTCTGCAAGCCCTCGCCGGCAATGTCATACAATGATTTTCCGAAGATATTGGAATCCCAGATTTTGCCCGTGTTTCCCTCAAACTCCTGAAGCAGATAACTGATGATATCCTCCGACTGCCGTTCACCGCCGACAACAGGCGATACCTCCGTTTCAACATTGGCCATGATCATATGGATGGAGGGCGCGCTGGCTTTTAAACGCACGCCGTAACGGCCCGAGTGTCTGACGATTTCCGGTTCCTCTAGCCGCAGTTCCTCGCGGGACGGATAGACAATGCCGTACCCTTTTTCCCTTACATCGTTGAGCGCAAGCTTTACCCTGTCATATTCGCCTTTGATGCCAGACATATCGGTCAGCAAAGAAAGAAGGTCGCCGTCATCGGTTACCTCAAAGCCGGAGCGCTCGCTTAAGGTCTGATAGAAAAGCTCGCGCGGCAGCTCAACGATTGCGGCCACGGTACCCGTTCCGGGATTGACATCCCGAACGCCCGCATAACTGATGTTTTCGCTGTTCCCGATTACGGCGACGGCCGGTTCGACATCACGGATTCTATACATCTGCCCGCAGCTTTCTCGGATTGACGCTAACAGCGCAGCCTTGACAGGATGATCCATCGGGAGAGCATCCATCCAGGCGGGAAGATAAATGCCAAGCTCGCCGAGCGGGAACTCGTAGAGCACGGATTTTATGATTCCGGTAATGTCATTATCCCCGAGCTCGAGGCAGTTTACGGCGACACAGGAGACATCATATTTCTCCGCGAGCTGCGTTTTCAGATTCTGCGCATTTGCCGAAAACGGTTCGGTTGAATTGAGTAAAACAATAAAAGGTTTGCCGATTTCCTTAAGCTCCCGGACTACGCGCTCCTCGGCCTCCACATAAGCTGAACGGGGGATCTCCGTTATGGAGCCGTCGGTCGTCATGACGATGCCTATGGTGGAGTGCTCGGCGATTACCTTGCGGGTTCCGGTTTCCGCGGCTTCCGCCATGGGCACTTCATAATCAAACCACGGCGTTGTAACCATTCGCGGCATGCCGTCTTCATCTTGGCCGATGGCCCCGTCAATCATATAGCCGACACAATCGATGAGCCTGACGGAAAACTCGGCGCCGCCTTCCGTTTTTATTGAGACGGCATCTTCCGGAACGAATTTCGGTTCAGACGTCATAACGGTACGTCCGGAACCGCTCTGTGGAAGCTCGTCTTTCGCTCTTTCTCGCATGTATACATTTTCAATATTCGGAATGACCAGAGTTTCCATAAAGCGCTTGATGAAAGTGGATTTTCCTGTCCTCACCGGTCCGACGACCCCGATGTAAATATCTCCATTGGTGCGGAGAGCAATATCCTCATAAATTTTACGTTCCTGCACGCCGTAGTCCTCCTTGCGTTTATAGGTTGCTACATCATATGGGGATAAGCCGTGAAATATGTCTGGAAATCAATCAAAAGACAAATATTCTTGCTTGAAAACGCAAGAGAGGGCGAACAAAAAAGGTGAATCTTCTTAGCCTGAGGCAAAAAGATTCACCTTTTTTCCGATTGATTTACCGGTCCTCAAATTTGAGTGTCGCCTGATAGATCAGGTTTTTAAAGGCGGGCTCCGGCGTCAGCCTGATCAGTGAGGGGCTCAGTTCCATTTCCTTTGCGGCGATTTCCAGATGGGCGAGAGCCGCACCGCTGTCGAGGCACTGGATATAGGAGGTTCTGGGGTTATTTAAAAACGGTTTTTTTCGATAACAATGCAGCCGGCCCCGATCGTCTGCAACATAGGCGCAGGGCTGCAGATTGAACGCGGACGGGGCGAGCCTTGCCGCTTCAAGCATGGGGATAAAGCGTTCGTATTTCCCGAAGGCTATCTTTTTCATCGGCAGCCTGTCAGCTTCGGCTGTAGAGGCACGAAACGGCTCATCCGATCTTCCGAAAGCGATGGCTGAGACAAAGGGGAGGCTGTCGGGAAAATCATCCATTGCGGAGACGGTGACGCTGCCCTGCCATCTGGTCGCAATACCGAGGCGCGTCAGGTAAAGAGCGGCCATCTCGCCGATATAGCCCGAGTTTTGAAGGCTGAAGTTTTTCCGCTCAGCCCTGAGCACGAGGTAATGCGGTGCTTTGACGCCCGGTTCGTTTCTGCTGATACGTATGAGGTCAAGATAAGGGAGCGTGTCAAAATTCCAGTCTATGTCCTGGACAGGCGGGGTAAGGCCGGAAATAAAATCGACAAGATCCTCTATGAGCCGCTCGTCCAGCGGTTCGTCGATAAAGCTTGAAAAGCTTCTTCTTTTGATGATTTCATCTGTCATATCATAGCTACCTCGTTTCATGCCGGTCAAAGATACTGTTGCCGCGGCTGTCCGTGCCGACAAAAAGAGGGAGATCGGAAACGGTCATGCGCTTTATCGATTCGCAACCGAGCTCAGGAAAGGCGATTTCCCGAGCCGCGGTGATGTGCTTGGCGAGCAGTGCGCCGGCGCCGCCTACGGCACAAAAATAAACGGCGCGGTTTTCTTTTATCGCCTGAACAACGGGTTCGGAAAGATCGCCTTTTCCGATCATTGCGCACATGCCCAGCCGCAGCAGACGGGGAGAAAAAGCGTCCATTCTTGAGGATGTCGTGGGACCGCAGGAACCGATGGGCATCCCGTTTTTTGCCGGAGTCGGACCGGCATAGTAGATGACGCAGTTCTGTATGTCAAACGGCGGTGTAAAACCGCTGTCTAAAATTTCAAACAGGCGTTTATGGGCCGCGTCGCGCGCGGTGAATACGGTGCCGCTTAAAAGAACGCGGTCGCCCGCGCACAGCGGCTGAAGCGTGTTTTTTAAATTATCTGTATGCAGGCTAAAAGCGTTCAAGCATCGGATCCTCCAAACTGTGATTGACTATGCTGTCAAGCTGGGAAAGCGTATCGACTTTGCTGTTTAGCAGCTCGGACAGATTCATCAGACGAGCGCCGAGTTTATCCATTTCCCCCTTGATGTGCGCCGCCGTCGATTCCGTATCCATGCAGATATTCTCATATTCCGACTTTAACGCGTCAATCAGATCATAGCAGCGTTTAGTCAGATCGGCAGCCTTTTCCTCGGCGGCTTTTTCGATATTGACGGCGCGCCTGGACGCGTTGAGCTCCAGCAAAGCGATGCGCTCCTTTGACCTTTCGTACAATCCGATCGTTTCTTCGTATTCGGACAGGCGGCTTTTCAGAGCGTCAAGCTCCTCCGACCTGAGCCTATCTAAAGCCTTGAGTTCGGTAATCTCATTTTCCAGTTCGGTGATATGCGCCTGAAGACCCGCGAGTTCCTCGTCAGCCCGGTTTTTGGCCGAGACTGCCGAGGCATTGGCGGCAAGAGCCTCCTGAAGCCTCATTTCCAGATCAACGCATTTGGCTTCCCATTTTTCGCTGCTTGCTTTATATTCGTTGGACATTTGTGCATTTTTTTCTATATAACTGACGACATCCTTACGGTTGAATCCTCCAAAAAGACTGCCGCGAAGCTTGTTATCCGCACCCATCACATGTCCACCTTTCAATAATAAGTATATATCGTATCATGCCCTGAATGTGTATGAATCCACCTTGCTCTGTGCAAGCTTTACGGTAAAAAGCCGTTCATCTGCGGGCAATGGCGATAAGTTTGATGCGATGATACACAACATATACCTCTCTAGTATAAGACTCTGCGCCGACTTTGGCAATCACTAAAAGCGAAAACCTTGTCTTTTTATGGTCTTTTAGGCGGAAATACCGGCATAGGGCAAAAGATGAAAGGGATATACTAAAATACACTTCGTATCATTTTCGCCGGAATAATCAATAAATCTTGCGATACCGATGAAATATGATATAATACCTCAAGCAGGTACTCAGACCCCGAAACGAAACACGAGGTGATGTTTGTGACAGACCTCAGGCACCTGATCAGCGTCGAGGCGATTACGTCAAAACAGTGGGATGAGCTTTATACCCTTTGCAGAGACATCATTGATAACCCACTGGAATTTGCCGATTCGTGCAAGGGGAAGGTGATGGCGTCGCTGTTTTATGAACCCAGCACCCGGACAAGCTTTTCGTTTCAAACTGCGATGATGCGCTTGGGGGGCAGCGTATTTGGGTTTTCCGATCCGGGCGCGTCTTCCGTTTCAAAAGGCGAAACTCTGATGGATACGGTGAAAATATGTTCCGCTTACGCCGACGCCATTGTGATGAGAACCCCATGGGAAGGTTCGGCATTGGCGGCTTCTTTATATTCCGAGATACCCGTGATTAATGCCGGTGACGGCGGTCACATGCATCCCACGCAGACGCTGACCGACCTGACCACGATCTGCCAAAAGCGCGGCAAAATCGGGGGGCTGAACGTCGGGCTGTGCGGCGATCTGAAAAACGGGCGTACCGTACATTCGCTGATCATGGCACTGTCCAAGTTTCCGAACATCAGCTTTTATTTGATTTCACCGCGGGATCTCGCCGCGCCGGACTATATTTTAAGGCATTTAAAAGAGAACAAGCAAAAATACATTGAGGTCACCGGTCTGGAAGCAAGCCTTCCGCTGCTGGATATTTTATATATGACGCGCATCCAGAAGGAGCGGTTCACCGATCCGCTGGAATACGAGCGCAACAAGAGCGTTTATGTGTTGACGAAACGCAAACTCGACAGGGCGAAAAAGGATCTGCTGGTTATGCATCCGCTGCCGCGGGTCGACGAAATTGCCCTCGATGTGGACACGGACCCGCGTGCCGTATACTTTGAACAGGCAAGGTACGGCATGTATATCCGAATGGCGCTGCTGCTGACGATGTGCTCTCGGGCCAGATATACGCCTCCATCTTATGATATCGGAAAGGGGGCGATCTGCAAAAACGAGCGCTGCATCACACAGACCGAGCATTACCTCCCGAACCTGACAAGAAATGTACAAGGAGGCAGACAATGCCTTTTCTGCGAAAAGGAAATACCTTAGACCCGCCAATGTCGCGCAATGAGGCAAAAAGATGTTGACAACCCAATCCTAAGTATGCTATTATTTTTTGGCGACTGATGTGCGGGTGTAGTTCAATGGCAGAATCCCAGCCTTCCAAGCTGGTCGTGTGGGTTCGATTCCCATCACCCGCTCCAATATCGGAAGCGCCGTGTGCGAATCGGACGCGGGTTATCGCCTGATGTCATTTTGCAGGTAATGCGGTTGAACCTTTAGAGCCTTTGACCGGACCAATCGGACATATGCGCCAGTAGCTCAGCTGGATAGAGCAACTGCCTTCTAAGCAGTAGGCCAGGGGTTCGAGTCCCTTCTGGCGTGCCATAGCGATTTAATGGGCGAGAATGGTTCGGGCTTGTGCCCAAAAAAGCGCAATCAGGTCATGTGGTGGGTGTAGCTCAGGTGGTTAGAGCGCCAGGTTGTGGCCCTGGAGGCCGTCGGTTCAAGTCCGATCATCCACCCCACGTACCCTTCATTGGGATGTAGCCAAGGGGTAAGGCACCAGACTTTGACTCTGGCATTCGCAGGTTCGATCCCTGCCATCCCAGCCATTCCGGTTCGGGAAACGGCGGATTTCCGAACCGAAATATGACCCAATAGCTCAGTCGGCAGAGCACTTGCCTTTTAAGCAAGGTGTCCGCGGTTCGAATCCGCGTTGGGTCACCAGAAAACAAACAAAAATCCCTGCAGTGATTATGCTGCGGGGATTTTTGCTGCTTTTACCGGAACCCAAATTCACAGATGTGCGAATTTTAAGCCCGTGCTTGTATTTATTGTTATATGAGGTATAATTTAGGTTGAAGAAACATCCGGCTTTGAAGAAAACCTTGCCGGAGTAAAATAACGGATTAAGGAGGCTGTGATGGAGCATTTTAAGCATCTGCCTAAGGTTAGCTATGAAGGGGTAAAAACGAGAAATCCTTATGCCTTTCGCTATTATGATGAAAACCGCATGATATTAGGCAAAACGATGAAGGAGCATCTTCCGTTCGCGATGGCCTGGTGGCACAATCTTGGCGCCGGGGGAAGGGACATGTTCGGGGACGAAACCGCCGATAAAAGCTTCGGAGCCTTGAAAAAAACAATGGATGGGGCAAAAGCGAAAGCTGACGCGGGTTTTGAATTCATGGAAAAGCTCGGTGTGGACTATTTTTGCTTTCATGATCTGGATCTTGTGCCGGAGGCAGAGACGCTTGCCGAGACCAATGACAGGCTGGACGAGATCGCTGAATATATAGAGCTTAAAATGAAAGAGACGGGGAAAAAGTGCCTGTGGGGCACCGCGAATCTGTTTAATAACCCAAGGTTCATGAACGGAGCGGGCAGCTCGAACTGCCCGGATATCTTCTGCTTTGCGGCGGCGCAGATCAAAAAAGCACTGGATCTGACGGTCAGGTTCGGCGGGCGCGGCTATGTGTTCTGGGGCGGGCGCGAGGGCTATGAGACGCTGCTGAACACGGATATGAAGCTGGAGCTTGACAATATTGCCATTCTCATGAAGCTGGCTGTGGATTACGGTAGATCCATCGGGTTCACCGGCGACTTTTATATCGAACCGAAGCCGAAGGAGCCGATGAAACATCAGTATGACTTTGACGCGGCTACTGCAATCGGTTTTCTGCGAGCCCATAAACTGGATAAAGACTTTAAACTCAACATTGAAGCTAACCACGCGACGCTCGCCGGTCACACGTTCAACCATGAGCTTCGGGTATCGGCGATAAACGGCATGCTCGGCAGCATAGACGCAAATCAAGGCGACACGCTGCTGGGTTGGGATACGGATGAGTTCCCGTTTGATATCTATGAAACAACCCTGTGCCTGTATGAGGTCCTGAAAGCAGGCGGGCTGACGGGCGGCTTTAATTTCGACGCGAAAAACCGGCGCCCGTCCAATACCCCGGAGGACATGTTCGAGGGCTACATTCTGGGCATGGACAGCTTTGCTCTGGGTTTGCTGAAAGCAAGTCAGCTCATTGAGGATGGGCGCATTGAGAACTTTATTAAGGAGCGGTACAGTGGCTGGACCTCCGGAATCGGCGCTGAAATCAGGAGCGGAAACGCCACGCTCAAGGCGATTTCGGACTATGCGGTTTCGCTCGGTACGCCGAAGGATCCGGGCTCGGGCCGGCAGGAGCATCTGGAAAGGGTGCTCAATGACGTTTTATTCGGAGGGTAGACGGCAATGAAGGGTACGAAGGAATTCAGACTGAGTTATACAAAAAAGGCGCTAGAATTGGTCGCACAGATGAGCCTTGAAGAAAAAGTCCGCCTGATGAGCGGCTGGGCAAAGCCCCGGGAGCAGGGGACCTCGTCCGGGGACGAGCATTATAATTTCAGGCCGTACGCGGCTGCGGGAAATGAAAGGCTCGGCCTTGCGCCGATGATGTTTTGCGACGGGCCGAGGGGCGTCGTGTGTAAAACCGGGATGAGCACCTGCTTTCCGGTATCAATGCTCAGAGGCGCGACCTTCGACACGGCGCTCGAGGAGGAAATCGGACACGCCATCGGACGCGAGGTAAGGGCGCACGGCGGGAATCTGTTCGCCGGCGTCTGCATCAACCTCCCGTATAATCCGGGCTGGGGACGTAGCCAGGAGACCTACGGGGAGGAAAGCTTCGCGCTCGGAGCCATGGGCGCGGCGCTGGTGCGCGGGGTACAAAGCGAGTATGTCATCGCCTGCGTAAAGCACTTCGCGTTCAATTCCATGGAGATCAGCCGGTTTAAGTGCTCGGTGGACTGCGAGAGGCGAACTGAGCGCGAAATATACCTTTCGCACTTTAAAGACTGCGTGGATGCTGGCGCAGCGAGCATCATGAGCGCATACAACCGGTATAAAGGCACGCATTGCGGGCACAGCGACTATCTGCTGCGCAAGGTACTCAAAGAGGAATGGGATTTTGACGGCTTTGTCATGAGTGATTTCGTTATGGGGATAAGAGATACGGTGGAGGCCGCCAACGGCGGTCAGGACATGGAAATGTGCTGGGAGAACCTGTTTGGCGCAAATCTGGTCAAGGCGGTTCGGGAAGGGCTTGTCTCCGAAAGGCGAATTGACGAGGCGGCTCTGCGTGTTGTGCGTACAATTCTCGCCTTCGAGGAAGCGTACAGGGAAAGCGGGATAACATACGGCGCGGATGTGATCGGATGCCCTCTGCACATCGCTTTATCCCTAAAGGCCGCCAGAGAGGGCATTACACTTTTAAAAAACGAAAATGTACTGCCGCTTGACCGGAAACAAATCAGAAAGCTAGCACTGATCGGCAAGCTCGGAAATCAAAGCAATATCGGAGACCACGGTTCTTCCCGCGTGTATCCAAGCTATGTCGTAACGCCTCTCGAGGGGCTGAAAAAAGCGGCGGACGGGATAGATATCATATATTGCGACGGAAGCGATCCGGCGGAAGCGAAGAGGGCGGCAAAGACCGCCGACGCGGTGGTTTTCGTTGTCGGTTTGGACTATAACGACGAAGGGGAGTTCATCGAAGCCCAGGAGAGCGATGAAAACGGGTTTGATTCGGCAGGCGGCGACCGGAAATATTCTCTGGGGCTGCATAGTAATGAGATCGAGCTGATTTGCGAGGCGGGCCCGCTGAATAAGAATTCGGCGGTTGTACTGATCGGCGGGAACATGATCATGATGACCGACTGGATTGACAAGGTTTCTGCCGCTTTAATGGCCTATTATCCGGGTCAGGAGGGTGGAACGGCGATAGCCGAGATTTTATTCGGCGACGTCAATCCCTCGGGTAAGCTGCCGTTTGTGGTGCCGTGTCGGGAAAGTGATCTGCCCCCGGTCAATTGGGACACGACGAATCAGTGGTATGATTATTATCACGGCTACGCAAAGCTGGAGAAAGAGGGTGTTAAGCCGCTTTATCCTTATGGATTCGGCCTGTCCTATACCGCATTTTCACTAAATGACGCGTCTTTTGAGGTAAAGGGCGATGTCATTGAGGCGGAATGCACCGTAACAAACACGGGTGACAGGGAAGGCGAGGAGGTCGTGCAGCTGTATGTCGGTTTTTCCCGGTCCGCTGTGGACCGCCCGATCAAGCTTCTGCGGGGCTTTAGCCGCGTGCGCCTGAACCCGGGTGAAAGCAAAAAAGTCAAAATCGAGTGCCCGACAGAGAAGCTGAAATGGTACAATCCCAAAACGGCGGCCTTTGAACTTGAACACATGATATATGAGGCGTATATCGGCACCTCTTCCGATCCGAAGGATCTGATAAAGGGATGTTTCACACTATAAAATGAGACGGGGGTGCTCCGGAGACCATACGACTGGAGGAAAAATGAAAAGAGTTTACCTGATTGGTGTCGATTTGGGTACAAGCGGCACGAAAACCATTTTATTTGACTCGCTGGGCAACATTGTCGCATCGAAATCCGCTGAGTATCCGCTCCACCAGCCGAAAAACGGCTGGGCAGAACAAAATGCGGACGACTGGATAGACGCGGGCTTTGCAACCGTAAAGGCGGTACTCGATATAAGCGGAGTCTCTCCGGGTGATATCGCGGGCATTGGCATTTCGGGCCAGATGCACGGACTTGTGATGCTTGACGCGGGAGGAGAAGTGCTTCGAAAAAGCATCATCTGGTGCGATCAGCGCACAGCGGAGGAATGCCGGGAGATAACACAGCGGGTTGGCGAAAAAAAACTGATTGAAATTACCGCAAACCCCGCGCTGACAGGCTTTACCGCCTCGAAAATTTTATGGGTGCGCAAAAATGAGCCCGATATTTACAGGAAATGCCGGCACATTCTGCTGCCGAAGGACTATCTGCGCTATAAGCTGACGGGCGAATTTGCAACCGAGGTCAGCGACGCTTCAGGGATGCAGCTTCTGGATGTGAAAAGGAGAAGCTGGTCTGACGAGGTCTTAAAGGCCTTGGACATCGAGCCTGCGCTGCTCGGAAAAGTATATGAGTCAAAGGACATAACCGGATATGTCACAAAAAGCGCGGCGCAATCCACCGGACTTTTAGAAGGTACGCCGGTGGTCGGCGGCGCCGGAGACAATGCGGCCGCGGCTGTCGGCGTCGGCGTTGTGAAAAACGGGCGGGCTTTCACCACAATCGGAACGTCCGGTGTTGTGTACGCACATACCGACAAACCGATCATTGATCCACAGGGGCGCGTGCACACCTTTTGCTGCGCCGTAGAAGATGCCTGGCATGTGATGGGCGTCACACAGGCGGCCGGGCTTTCTTTACAGTGGTACAAAAGGAATTTCTACCCGGAGAAATCCTATTCGGAGCTGACAAAAGCGGCCGAAAACGTTCCGCTCGGGGCAAACAAGCTGTTTAATCTGCCCTTCCTGATGGGCGAGCGCACACCCCATCTCGACGCGGACTGCAGAGGTGCGTTTATCGGGCTTTCCGCCATCCACACCAAAGACGATATGCTGAGGGCTGTGCTGGAGGGCGTGACCTATTCCCTTAAGGACTGTTTAGATATCTTAACCGGCATGGGCATGACGTTTTCCCGTATGTACGCCTGCGGAGGAGGGGGGACCAGCGCATTCTGGCGCCGGATGCTCTCCGATGTATTTGACCTGCCCGTGGCGACAACCAAATGCGCCGAGGGGCCGGCTCTGGGCGCGGCGATACTGGCCGCCGCGGGCGTGGGCGTGTACGAAAATGTACCCGCCGCCTGTGACCGGATGGTACAGGACGACACCCTGCAGATGCCGGATAAAACACTGGGCGCGGCGTATACTGCTAACCACAGCTTTTATAAAAAACTCTACCCCGCGTTGAAGGCATCGTTTTCCGATCTTGCTATGCTTTAGAAAGCCAATACAGTATTCCATTTAATTGGAGAACTGTATTATTTAATTCCATTTGGAATAAAGGGAGATTAACGTTAAAACCTTTCACGCACGGAAGAAATCGCTTTGGCCGCCAAATATGACGGCGGCTATCAAGCGCGATACTTGTATCACACTTGTATCACATTTAGGCTATCGATTTTTCCTGACCATTTGTGTTACCGCTTCGCGGTAGAATGGAGGTCAATATGAAAAAAAGCATAGCGTTTATAATCATATTCTGCTTGTTATTCGTTATGATGAGCAGCTGTAATAATCAAGAAGCACAAGAAGACGAATGGTCCTCTTATCCTATTTACCATTTAACAAATCAAGCTGAAATTCCGCTGACAGAAGTGTTTTCTTCTTCCTTCGACAATGATTTTCTATATGTGCTCGGAGCGTCCGAGGCAGAAAGCCGCTTGCTTGTCAAAGTCGCTTTGGATGACCTGCAGGTATCGGTACTGCCGGTCGATCCGGAAGCGGCCCTCATCGCGGCATCCGGCGAGACCATTTGGATCGCAACAGGCCAATCAAACGCTGCGTCGCTGATCAAAGCGGACCGGGACGGTAATGAGAGCGCAAGGATACCTCTTTTAAATTCCTGGAAGGTTGTAGCTTTGGCGGCGGACCTGCATAATAACGTATATGCTGCGACAAAATCCGCGGTCAGTATATTCCCGGGCGACGGCAGCATATTAAATACCTTCGATTTTGCCGAATACAACATCGGCTCGCTTTTGCTCAGCGGTGAAGGCGAAGTCCTCACACAAGCCGAGTCCAGAAACATGTGGGGCGGTCAGCCGCTCTATATTGTCGACCCTGAGGCGGGCTTTTCGGAGCTTAAATCATTACTAAGCAACAATGCGCAGGTCAATATGTTCTTGACATACTCCGGCATGGGTAGCAGCAGCGGTCTGTTGATGCCGAAATCGATATCGTCCGGCGGTGCCGAGAAAACCGTTCTCGCGGAACAGGGCGCTTTGGTTTATGGCATTGAGCTCAAAGACGGTACTGTGAAGCCGTTATTTGATACGGCAGGTCTGGACATAGCGGGAAATATTGTCGGTATCGCGCCGTCCTCGAAAGAATACAATCTTATACTGCAAAGTGAATCCGGCTGCTGCGTTGCAAAGCTTGCGGGCACGGAAGATACCAAGAAAATTCTGACCATAGCGAGGATGGAGAACAATTTCGCTGTTTCGTCGGTGATCATGGATTTCAATAAACACAGCAGAACGTATTATGCGGTCAGCCAATTATATACTGACGAACTGCAGCTCCAGCTTGATCTCGTCAGCGGAAGAAAACCCGATTTAATGAGCCTGCACATGACGAATTATGAGATCTATGCCCGGCAGGGCCTGTTTAAAAACCTCTATGATTTTCTGGATAACGACCCCGAGCTTACAAAAACAGATTTGGTAGAATCAGTTTTGCATGCCCTGGAATATCAGGAAAATACGCTGTACCGCATCTGTCCGACGTACACCGTGTTTACCTGCGCCGTTCACGAGGATTTTGTCGGCAGCGATGAAAAATGGACGTTCAGCGATCTTCGGCGCATTACGGACGCAAACCCGGATATGACGCTGATGGGTTCTGTCGGCGGCTATGATATGCTGGAATTGATGATCGGGATCGTACTGCCCGAATTTTTGGATATTGAAACCGGCTATGTAAACTTTGATAACGCCGACTTCACAGCATTTTTAACCTATATGAAAGAAATGAATGATCGAACCGTTGCATTTTCGGAGGACGCCGATATATATAAAGATAAACGCGCGCTGCTACAGCCTGTTTATCTGCGTTCGGCGGCACTTTATAAGCTGCAGTGCTTAAATAGTCCTTATATGAACTTGATCGGCTTGGCCTCCGATCATACCGGCGGATATCAGATTTTTACTGCCCCGTACTTTGCGGTCATCAATGACACGGGAAACGAAGACGCAGCCTGGGAATTTATCAAGACCATGCTTGGTGAAGAATATCAGCGCACTGTAGAGTACCTGCCGATCAGAGCTTCTTCACTCCGGAACATGATCGAGGACGCAAAGGTCGAGATTCCCGTTGAATCCATCACAGGGTATTTAGATCCGGCCGCCGCGGCAGCCGGCGCCAATGCTGAAAGCTACACATATCAGCTTGAAGTACCGCCTTTGACACAAGAGGAAGCTCAGGCTTTAGATTCCATGATCGGTAAGGTCGATTCCGTGACACAGTCCATGCTTTCAGATCCGGTTCTGATAATTATTGCGGACGAATGCAGAGCGCTGTTCGCGGGAGCAAAAAGCGCTGAGGAAGCAGCTGAACACATCCAAAGCAGGTTATCTATTTATGTAAGCGAGAAGGAGTGATAGGTTCATATGAAATGGGGGAGAATATGAAGCTTAATTTCGACCAGATCAGCACATGCGCATTGATCGGACGTTCCATCGGAAAACCTTCGGTGTACCGGAGCGTTCTCGAATCATTCGGAAAAAATAAGCTTCCCAACGAGCGTACCGCCGTGTTTAACGGAAGTCCCGCATTCTACCGTGATTTGAGCGTCGAAAAAAACATTTCCGTCAGGCGAATTGTTCTGGATCAGCCGCGCAATGAGTGGATCAAGGAACTATGCGATGCGGCAGGCCTGACAAAAAGAATAACCGGACGCAAATTCAGAAAGGACATGACCTGCGAAAAACAGATCTACGGCGTCATATCCACATTATTCAATAAGCCGGAGCTGGTGCTGATGAACGAGCCTCTCGTCGGCTTGAACGCAGACACCAGATTGAAATTCGCCGCAATATTGAACCTGTGCAAACGAGAAAATATAAAAGTGGCCTTTTCTGCCGCGCTTACCGACGCAGTGAAGCTTGAGACGGTCGAACAATTCATGCTCGTTGGCTCAGACGGCGAGCCGGTTGTCGTCACAAAGCAGCAGCTCGAACAGCGCAGACAGGATATGAAAGGTGACCCTTCCTATGAGGAAGTATTCAAAAGCTTCATAAAGGAGGGCGAGTAAATGAAAAAGGCTCTGAATGCGGAATTTTTCCGAATTTTCCGCAGCGTTCCGCTGCTACTGCTGGTCGTTTTCCTTTGTTTCTTTGGATTACTGTTATCGGGCGCTAAAATAGTCGGAGTCGTAAATTTTTTCAGTACAGAAACGGACTATTATGAATTGAGAACACAAGCGGATTTTGTTCATGAATTTGATCCGGATGGGAGATATTTTACATTACAAGATATCAAGAATTCCTTTGCGCTTTCCGAGAGTGATGCCGAAACCATAGAGGAACTATTTATTGATGTGCAGCCTGCGCAGTTCACTCGCTGTATGTGGTTTATCGGCGGTATGATGCTTGTAATGCTCTTTCTGCCGGCCTTCTTTATCAGCGGTGATATCCAAAACGGGATGATGTCCGCATTCGTATCCTCCGGGAGAACGAGACGGCAGACGGTGTTGTCAAAGATTATCGCATATTATGTGATTACAGTCGTCATATCTCTCCTGATTTCGATATTTCTTATAGTCATATATGCCCCGCAGATCGCATCCGTATATGGCTTTGGCATCGTTCTTCGCAGTGTCTGTATTCGTGCATTATCAGATATCGGCATCATGAGCGTCCCCATGCTGATCGCGTTTCTTATGAAAAGGCCCGTGCTTACCGTGATGATGAATATACCGCTTGCCGTTATTTATTACATATTGAATATATCAAAATCCGCCATTGAATCGGAGGCGTTTATTCCCATTCCTCCCCATCTAATGGCGGCCAGAGCTCTCTGGACGCAAAACGCTTCAGCCGGTCTGATCCTTAAATGCACAATAATATCCCTGGTGTATGTCATAGCCTGTTCCTATTTATCCTGCATCATTTTCAAAAGAAAACGTCTGATATAGGGACCAGTTTAATGGAGAACAGTATAAATAAATGACTTTGTTGGATATTGGCAAAAAGACGCGGTGCTCTTGGATGATACAGCGCTTTTACATAAGGAGGTGCGGGAAACGGAAAAGCTTACCTATATATATGATACACAGATGCTGGTGGAAGGGGAGAACCTTTCGGAAGAACAAATCCGGGAACATCTTTTGCACACGCTGCCCGGGGACTGTCTGCTGGTCGTCGGGGACGAAAGGCTGCTCAGGGTCCATTTTCATACAAACGAACCGTGGGCGGTCATGAAATACCTTTCTCAATTCGGTACGGTTTATGACATTACGATAGAGAATATGGAAAAGCAGCAGGAAGAATTTGTTAAATAAAACGGTGAGATCAACAGCCGCTTTATCAGTAGATCCGATAGCGGCCGCTGAGGGCAAGAAGCGTAAAGAAATACAGGCAGTTGTCGTAATACCGGTGTTTGTCTGTCCTCAGCGGCATTTCCCAGAACATCCGGACCGCGTTTATGGCATGCGGGCCGCTCGCCACCAGAGACGTGCAAGCCCAAGATGCTTTCATACCGGTCGGATGCATGATGGGTTCCGGTGCAAAGATCCTGCCATCGGGGAACAGAACATGCGCCAAAACGGCTTCATTGGTGAACACGAATGACTGAAGCGTGTTAAGGATGTCAACTTGCCACGGATCGGCCTTGATCCAGGCCAATCTAAGGCGAGGTTTATTGCAACGCGGTACGCATCGCTAAAATAACAGTGGTGGAGCATGCCCCAATTATTTCCCCGGCTCTCGTCAGGCGGCAGCAAGGAGCCGTCAAAATTCGTCATATTGGGTGAGAGTCCTGTGTTTTTGTCACATACCTTGTGCAGGTACAAGCGGCTGGCTTTTGCGGCTTGATACCAGAACGCGCGGTCCTCTTCATTGGCCCAAAGAGAAAACAGCGCACAAAAACGCTGGATGTGGTAGGATGGGTCTGTAAAGGGAGATTCCGGTACAAATTTAATCAGTTGTGTTTCAGGATCCCACATCGGATCACCGGCATTTTGTTCGCCGGAGGGCAAAATACGCCCTTTGTTGACACAGGCGGAAAGTATTTTTCTCGCCTGCGCGCTGTAATCAAGCGGAGGCGAGCCGTCGCCCCAGCGGTGGGAAGCAAAGAATAAGGCGTCGGTGTAATATTCCTCGCCGTCGGGCGCCTGTCCCTCGGCGTTTCGCGTCCCGTCCGGCGCACAGGACCAGGCAAAATAGTTTTTATAGATTCCGTTGTTATGCTGCATGTACCTAAGGCTCCAGCGCTACAGACGGTCAAATACATCCTTTCTGTCCATCTGGACGGCCATCATCATGCCGTAGGACATGCCTTCCGTCCGCACATCGTCATTGCTGGTGTCCAGCATATAGCCAAGCGTCTCGCCCGCCTCGAAAAAAATTCGGTCGGGCCCGAAAAAGAGCTCATTCCAGACGCTTTTCACACGCCGGTCTATTTCCTGCCCCGGAAAACCTGTCTTTAACAAAATAGTGTCGTATTGGTTGTTCATTGTCATATCCCCGCTTTCGGTATTTCGTATAACATAACCACAGAAAATAAAGTGGTCCAAAGCGCCAATTTACTGGGCACTTTGCGCCTGCTTGCATTTGCGCCTGTTTTGCGGTAAGCTACCGTAAAACAGGCGCGAATGGGGTAAGAGAGATGCGAAAAGAACATCAATTTGAACCGGTCTTCGATAAGTCCAGTGAGATTTTGATCCTGGGGACCTTCCCGTCTAGAGCATCAAGACAGTCCGGCTTTTATTACGGGCATCCGAAGAACCGGTTTTGGCGCGTGCTGGCAGAGATTTTGGGAAACCCGGTTCCGCAAACGGTTTTGGAAAAGAAGACATTTCTGCTCGAAAACCGCATTGCGCTTTGGGACGTGATACAAAGCTGCGAGATCGAGGGTTCAAGTGACAGCAGCATAAAAAATGTGATACCGAACGACCTTGGTCAGCTGCTGCCATTAAGCCGTATCGGTAGAATTTTCGCGAACGGGAAGAAGGCGGCTGCTCTGTATAAGCGGTATATGCTGCCGCATTTGGGCGGAGATATCATCGAGCTTCCGTCCACAAGCCCGGCAAACGCGAGGTATACAATGGATAGGTTAATTGACGCTTGGCGCTGTATACATGAGGAAACATAAAATGATCGACTATAAGCTGGTTTTGTCGGCGCGCAGGACGCTGGCGCTTGAAATAACAGACAACCTGGAGGTACTGGTGCGCGCACCCATGAAGCTCGGGAAAGATAAAATCGACGATTTTGTTGTATCGCACTATGACTGGATCGAAAAACACATGGAAAAAGCGCGCATTCGGCAGGAAAAGTATCCGGAGCCGGATGATGCGGAAATCCGAGAGCTGATCATCAAGGCAAAACAGTATCTGCCCGTGCGAACGGTCCATTTCGCCGAGCTGATGGGGCTTAAACCCAGGCATGTTAAAATCACATCGGCGCAAAAGCGGTTGGGAAGCTGCAGCGGAAAAAACGGAATCTGTTTTTCCTGGCGCCTGATGCGCTATCCGGAGGCGGCAATCGATTATGTGATCGTACATGAGCTTGCGCATATCGAGCATAAAAACCACGGCAAGCTGTTTTATAATCGGATTGAAGAAATCCTGCCGGACTTCAGGGAAAGAAGAGCTGCGCTCAGGTAAGCAGCGCCGGTTTGCACAGCATTTCGCATATTCTCGTATCAAAAATACGATGCGTATTCACCGGTTTCAGGATTATCGCCGTGTCGGCCCCCGCGCCGGTGCCTGCGACGGCGATAGTTGGCTCGCCCGCCGGGATTGCGCCGCAGTCACAAGCCATAGCGGCGCACTCTATACAAACCTTTGTGCCCTGTCCGAACATGCGCAGCGTATGTGCGATAACCTCAACAGGATACACACCTTTGAAGAGGGTGCTCATCGCCCGCTCAACGCCGCTGAGGACATGGGCGGCGGTTACAATTTTGATCCCGCAGGCCGACAGCTCTTCGTACTTTTCTCCGCTCATGCGGATCGTATTCATTTCCCCGAATCCATATGTGCCCCGGACGGCTACAATATTCAAATCCGGCGCCGTTTTGAAATAATCAGCCGTATAACCGGTATACGAGGCTACAACAATGCTACGGATACCGCGCTCCCGCGCTGTGTTCAGCGCCAGCTTCACCGTGGCGCCGGTGTTTTGCTTACCGGGTTTTTCAAATATCGTCATTTTATTCTCCATTCCGCCGCGAAGCGGCGGTACAAGTCGTGCGTGAAAGGTTTATCACGCTATTTACCTATAAATAATGTCCACTGAGCAAATGCGTTTTGCGAAACGCATTTGCAAAAAGAGCAAAAACTGCTCTTTTTGACAGCAAAACAAGCCTGTTTTGCCGTTTCAGATGCATTAAATAAACGACCGTTATTCGGATATGATCCGGATGACGGTCGATTTGGCTCTATTCGTGCTTGGACAAGACGGAGTCAAGGAGCATGATCAACTCCAGAACGCTTCGGAACGGCGATTCGACAGAACTGTCGAGCCAGATGACGCTGCCTTGCCAGCTGGCATTCTGCCTGAACAAAACATTGATCTTGAATGCAGCAATCGGACGGATGCTATTCAGCTCCTCCTGACTGTATTGATCGGAGGGCGTGAATTCGGTGTCCCCTGAAGCAAACAAGCGGCATTCCATGCTTTCCTGAGGCCAATTGAGCGAATCCAGCATCTCATCTATGAGAAAAAGGAATTGGATGATGTTATCAAAATACATGGCATGCGGGAAAAACGGATTGATCAGTATGCCGGTTATTTGCTTTTGTTCATAGGAAAATATTTTAAGGATGCTGGTTTTCATTTCATAAGGTATAAATCTGGCTGCATTGATTGACACCGTCGTCTCATCTCAATTCTCATGGACTCGTATTATTTTGTTCTCCAAATAAATCGGAGATGGAAAATCGATGGCAGTAATGGCCGCCGCATACGGTCACCCGACATACTGTTTACATTATATAAGACCGCAGTTACATTACAGTTACAAATCACGAAGAGCATGAAAAAAGCCCGGCTTGGTTATCCAAAATTTAAAGTCAGGTCAAGCCGGGTTTTCCGGTCTTCAGCGCATATCGTTCATTGAGCTCAAGCGCGAGCGCTTTGGCCTTTTCCATAGCTGCCCGGTCGTCTTTTGCAGGAATGTCGTTGGTGGACAGCGAATACACCTGCCCGATCAGCTCTGCGTTCAAGTGACGGAATATGTTTTTTGCGGTAGACAGGGGTTTTGCCGGGCTTGCGCCGCCACCGCCGGTTAAAATCAAAACGGCGTTTTTCTTATTTTTAATCAGCGTTGTGCCTCTGAAAAATTCCGCGCACCAGTACATCTGCAGGCGGCTTGTCACGGTCAGCAACATGCCACTCAGCTCGGTAAAGTGTATGGGCGAAGCGAGAATGACATTGTCATATTTGTCGATATTGTCATAGATTTGCTGCATATCGTCCTGGATAGCGCATTCGTCATTGGTCCAGCAGTGGCGGCAGTCGATGCAGGGGCTGATGTGGCTGCGGTAGGCTTCAACAATATCGGCTTCTCCGTGAAGGTGCTTTCGCATTTCATTTAAGATCGTCATGGTTTCTCCGCTGTTGTTCGGAGAACCGTTAAAAACCAGTGTTTTCATACTGCTCACCATGTTAACCTTTCAGTAACAATGTGTTCTCGGCGAAATAAAGTACCTGCTTATAGCAGGTATTTTATCACAAAACAGAAAATGACTCAACAACAATTTACCGATACAAAACAGCCGTCATGTTCTTGCTTTCATGGCTTTCATTCTCAATTGGTGATCCAAAATGCTCTTTCTCAATCGCAGGCTTTTCGGCGTGACCTCGAGCAGTTCGTCATCGGCCAGAAATTCGATGCTCTGCTCCAGACTCAAAACTCTAGGCGGCGTCAGCCTCAGGGCGTCGTCGCTTCCGCTGGCCCGCATGTTGGTCAGCTGCTTGCGCTTACAAACATTTACGGTCATGTCCTCCGCCTTGGGGGATACCCCGACAATCATACCGCCATAGACTTTTGTTCCCGGTGAAATGAAAAGCATACCCCTTTCCTGCGCATTGTACAACCCGTATGCGACCGCTTCGCCTGTTTCAAATGCAATCAGAGATCCCGTGCTGCGCCTGTGCAGCTCACCTTTAAACGGCGCGTAGGTATCGAAAACAGACGCCATGATGCCCTCCCCGCGCGTATCGGATAAAAATTCGGTGCGAAAACCGAACAGACCCCGGGACGGTATAGCGAAGATCAGCCTTGCCCTGCTGCCCGAATTCGTCATCTCAGCAAGCTCGCCTTTTCGCGCGCCCATTTTTTCGATCACAGTGCCGACATAAGACTCGGGAACGTCTATGACGACGCGCTCTATCGGTTCCTGCAGATGACCGTCTATGGTTTTGTAGAGCACGCGCGGAGGTGAAACCTGAAATTCAAAGCCCTCACGCCGCATGGTCTCAATCAGTATCGAAAAATGCATCTCGCCGCGTCCGGATACGATGAAGCTGTCCGTACCGTCTGTTTCGGCTGCCCTCAAAGAGACGTCCTTCAGCGTTTCCTTAAAGAGCCTGTCCCGGATATTTCGGGTGGTGACAAATTTCCCCTCGGTTCCGGCAAACGGGCTGTCGTTGACCGAGAATGTCATTTCCATGGTCGGCGCCGAAATGCTTACAAAAGGCAGCGGATCTATGTGCCGGTGAGCGCAGATTGTGTCCCCGATGGTAATGTCACCGATGCCGGAGACCGCAATAATATCGCCCGCCGAAGCTTCGGTGACCGGTGTTCTGTTCAGGCCGCTGAACACATAGAGATTGACCGCTTTTGCGCGCTTGTTCATATTTTTGTTAAGATCGTTTGTGACCGTGACTTCCTGGTTTTGCCGGATTGTGCCCCGTTCAATGCGCCCGATGGCGATTTTACCCACATAGTCATTATAATCCACCGATGAAACCAGCATTTGAAACGGAAGGCTTTCATCCCCGCCGGGCGAAGTGATATAGTTGATGATCGTATCAAAGAGCGGGGTCAGGTCATTTCCCATTTTCTCGGGCGAGTAGGAAGCGGTTCCGTTCCTGGCGGAACAGAAGATCATCGGAGAATCAAGCTGCTCGTCCGTGGCGTCCAACTCCAGTAGCAGTTCCAGCACCTCGTCCACGACCTCAAGTGTTCGCGCGTCCGGCCGGTCGATTTTATTGACAACGACGATGACCCGGTGCTTGAATCCCAATGCCTTTTCAAGCACAAAGCGCGTTTGCGGCATCGGGCCTTCCGCCGCATCCACGAGCAAAAGCACGCCGTTTACCATTTTCAATACGCGCTCGACCTCGCCGCCGAAATCGGCATGTCCGGGCGTATCGACTATATTGATTTTCGTTTCTCCGTATTGTACGGAGGTATTTTTGGCCAGTATCGTGATGCCCCGTTCGCGTTCCAGATCGCCGGAGTCCATGACACGTTCGATCAGCGCCTGATTTTCCCTGAAAATGCCGCTCTGGCGCAGCATTTCATCAACCAAAGTCGTCTTCCCATGGTCAACATGGGCGATAATGGCAATATTCCTTATGTTCTTCATTTTTCATGCCCCTTTTTAAAACGTATTATTATACGCTTGAAAAGCGGAATTTGTCAACCGAGCTTTATCTTGAGTTTCCGCAAAACGAAAGGCAAGGCAAGCTACAAGGCATAATACGGAATAACAGCTTCGGAAAGCGTCATACTTTCAAACGTAGCGGATTCCCTTATGGCGGAAACAAAAAAGACAAATACCGTAGACCGGCTAAGCAGGAATTTGTCGGAAGGGATACCGGAGGAGATAGCGAGAAACTATCTGCAGGAAATGATAAAGCTGCTACCTCCTGACCCGGTGATATTCGTTGATGACAGCGACGTGACAAAACCCCACGGGAAGAAATTTGAAGGGCTGTGCCTTGTGAGGGACGGATC
>JAAYJC010000023.1 GCA_012523085.1 Clostridiales bacterium | reverse complement strand
TTTCTCATTCCTTATTAGCGACTCTATCCGTGTTATGTTAAAAGCCGAATTCTCATATTATCTGATTGTTTTATCAGAACTGTTTAATGATACCTGACGAATAATCAGCTATCATTACCAATCAGTTTTTACTATTCCCGCATCCAATAAAAATATCCGATACGAACAGTATAGCATTATATTCCATGTAATTCAAGGAAAAGGCGCTGTTTCCTATTGATTCATTGGCTATCCGTTCCTATTTCTTCGTCATGGAATACAACAATGGTCGGTTCGACAACCGGCGTGTCCTCTGAATCTTCCTCGGTATCGCCGTCTATATGCAAATTGCTGTTTTTCAGGGCTTCCAGAGCATCGATAAGCATACTGTCTTCCGATTCTTCCTCAACGAGATTTAGTGTGGACTCGGATTGATTTTCCAAATCAACAGCCTTGTCCCTGTTTAGCCATAATTCTTCCGGTTCATGGTGCTTTGACAATCTGTTATAGAATATAATCCCAATGGATGCAAACAGGCAGACCAAAGCGACGAGCTGGGACACCCGAAGGGTGCCGATCATCAGACTGTCTGTGCGCAGCCCTTCGATATACAACCGGCCAAGTCCATACCATCCCAAGTACAAAATGAAAATTTCGCCGTCAAATTTTCGTTTCTTCGTATAAGCATGAAGCAAAATAAACCCGAGTATATTCCAGAGACTTTCGTAAAGAAATGTCGGGTGATAATAAAATGTTCCATACGCATTGGTCAGGCCCATCTTCCATGGTACGTCCGTTTTTATACCGAAGGCTTCACGGTTTACGAAATTCCCCCATCTTCCGACCGCCTGTCCGATCATTAAGCCCAGAGCGCCGACATCGGCTACCGGTCCGAGTTTAATCTTCTTTCTTTTTGAAAAGATAAAAGCACCGATAAGACCGCCGATGATTCCGCCGTAAATCGCAAGGCCGCCTTCCCAGACCTTGATGATACGCAGGAAGTTTTGCCATAGGTTCCCGCTGAAATCCCAGTCGCTGAAAGCGACATAGTATAGCCTCAGTCCGACAAATGCAAGCGGTACGGTATACAGCAAAAGATCGATGATATTGTCTTCCGTCAGGCCGAAGTGTTTCGATCTTTTCATGACATATAAAACGGCAAGCAAAAAACCGACGGCGATGATAATGCCGTACCAGTGAAAGCTCCATCCGAAAATTGTAAAACTGGAACTAAAATCAAAGGTGATATCCCCCAGAATGGGAAATGATATCGAAGCTTCGCTCATATCAGGCATAACATCACTGACCTTTCATGTTTTGGATTTGACAATAGAGAGTGCCATGCGCTCGGATTTGAATGCGGATTCGATAAAAGCCTGAATATCCTCAACGGAAATGCTCTCAAGCAACTCAAGCCCGTTAAATGGGGAATAACCCCTGAAATGTCCCTCAGCCAAAGCATAGCAGGAATTGTCCATAGAATCAAGACTTCTCAAAAAACCGCCGATCGAAGCTTTCTTCAGGCTGTTAAACAATGAAATATCCACGCCGAACCGGCTTATTCTTTCCGCTTCGTTTATGATTTCATCTTTGACCTTTTCCGGGTTTTTGCTCTCTCCGCCGGCTGTCGCAAAAACACCGCCGGGAAAGTCCGAAAGACCGGAATAAAAGCGGTTGTTGATCAGGCCTTCGCTGTAAAGGCGTGCATATAGCGGAGATGAGGGGCCCATTAACAGCATACAGGCCAGTTCACCCATCAGCATACGGAAATAATGCCGATCACCGTCCGCTATCGGCTCAAGCTTTGAACCCAGCATGAACAGGGGCGCTGAAACCGACATTTGCGCTTCGATTATGCTTTTAACGGGCAGCATACTTTCTTCGGCGCCGTAATCCCTTTGCGCAATTTCACCGGGGCTCTCCGGCAGGACGGCCCTTGCGATTTCACATACCTTTTCCGGATTCAGATCACCTGTCGCACATAAGACCATATTAACCGGATGATAAAAAACCTTATGGCAATGGTAAAGCGTTTCCGGCGTAATCTCAGCAATGCTTTCAACCGTACCCGCAATCGAATCTTTGATCGGATTGTTGGCGTAGAGTGCCTTCATCAGGTTCTGGTAAACCACGCGCGAGGGACTGTCCTCCCCCATCTTGATTTCCTGTGCAATGATACCCTGTTCCTTGTCGACGCTTTCTTTCGTAAAGTACGGAACCGAGACAAAACTCAGCAGCACATTCAGGTTATCCTCGAAATTCTCCGTGCACTCGAAATGATATGCCGTTATACCGGAGCTGGTAAAGGCATTCGGCGAAGCGCCGTTTGAAGACAAAAGCGCCAGCGCGTTCCCGCCCTCGGTATCAAACATTTTATGCTCCAGAAAATGCGCGACACCTGCCGGCGTATCGATCCAATAGCCGTCAAGGGCGAACCTTCTGTCGCAGCCGCCGTAGTTTACCGCAAAAAAAGCATAACTTTTACTGAAACCCTTTTTGGGGACAACGATACAACATAGCCCGTTTTCAAGGGTTTCGCTGTATACGGTCTCGCCGATTTTTCCGTACTCAATCCGCTTCATTTCATCGCCTCCTCCTGATTGCCTTTCAGGAAATATACCGTGTCAAGGCATACGCTTTTGGCAACGGCAACCGCATCCTCGATAGAAATCCTCTCCACAAACGCCGCAAATTCTTCAAGCCCGAAATCCAGCCCTTCCACAGCCTGGCCCAAATAAAAACTGTCCAGCGCCATGGCCGAATCCATCGAAGCCTTGAGTGTGGTAATAACGTATTTTTTTGCCCCTTCCAACTCCTGCCCGGTAATGTCGCCGCTGCGAATGGCGGAAAGCTGGGCTAATATCTCATCTAGCGCTTCTTGATATTTATCAAATTCGATACCCGAGGAAACAAGCATCACGCCCTTGTGCTTTTCAATAGATGAGCTTGCAAAATAACACAGCGACAGCTTTTCCCGCACATTTAAAAAGAGCTTTGAGGTCACGCTCCCGCCGAAAATCGCATTGAAAACCGTGATGGCCGCATAATCGGGCGTATACATGGTTTCACCCAGCCGAAAGCCGAGCGCGAGCTTACCCTGCGTAACGTCCAGGCTCTCGGTATGGTATTTTACCTCTCCGCAGTCAAGTCTGATCTGCGTTCCGATACCGGCATCCGCTTCCCCGCGCGGAAGGATGCTGAATGCGTGTAAAACCGCGGTCTCTACGCGGCTGAAGTCCGCGGTGCCGCAGTAAAACATCTGGATTTCCGAATTTTCCAGAATCTTTTTGTAATGCTTTGTCAGCATGATCGGCGTGATTTTCTCGGTGGCTGCAACCGTTCCGAGCCTGTCCACACCAAATGCCTCCTCCGCGCACATGATTTCTTTGAGCCTTACCAAAGAGTACGTTCTTTTGTCGTTGAGCGAGGATCGAATCTGATCACATAGATTTTCCTTTTCCGAATTGACATAATCGGCTTGCAGCAGACCGCCTCTGGTCACGGGTGCAAGCAGAATCTCACCCGTCAAACCGATCACGCGCTCCAGCAGATCGTTCTCGCCGGGCAGATACTTATCATCGGCAAAAGTGGTTATAAACCCCGAGCATTGAATTTCACCTTTCGTTCTGACAACCGGTTCAATGGTCGTGCCGTACAGCTCGTTGAGCGCCGCGGCAAGGCTTTCCATATCCGGGTATTTCGCACAGCCCCTTCGAAGCACGCTTGGAATAAGCGCGTTTTTCGACGCGTCCTTAGCACTCAGCTGGTTGAGCAGATTTACGCTGAAATACCCTGTTTTGAATTTATCGGTTGTGACGCAGGTGAGTTCCACATTGGGCATAATCGTCTTGCGAACGGCATTTTTCACTTCTTCCGTGCTCCCTTCACGATCAGGCTGTACCTGTTAATTATCTGTCCCTGAACATGATTCGCTTGCTGTGCGTTTTACAATGTCTTCCTTAAAATTCGCTATCATTATACCATTGCTCACTGATTATCACAAGATTTTTCCGCCATTTCCATTTCCGATGAAAATAATCGGGCTTTCACCGCCATGTTTATGGCTCCGGGCCGCTTTTTTGAGATATATCCGCAAGAAGCTTATCTTCATCGGTTTTTTTGCTTACTTCATTTATTTTTTTGCTCCCGATCAAGATTCTGTTTTTGCCTCCTCTGGTACAACTGATATACAGTTTGTCTTTTGCGGTCCCGATTACCGCATCAAAGCCTTTCCAATCCTTCGGCAGCCGGGGAGTCAGCGTAATTTCACCATTTTGCTTTCGCAAGCCGAGCAGTTCCTCCGTCACCGCTCTGTAAAACCAGGCGGCAGCTCCCGTGTACCAGCTCCAGCCGCCTCTTCCGATATGCTGGGGATTGGTATAAACATCGGCGGTCAGAACGTAAGGCTCGGTCTTATATACCTTCTGATCGTGATTTTCCGGTATAAGCACGCGAAGGATTTCCCACCCTTCGGTTATAAGGCCCGCTTTCAGACAAGCCAAAGCCAGCCAGATTGCGGCATGGGTATATTGCCCGCCGTTTTCCCGGACACCGGGCAGGTAGCCTGCAATATATCCCGGATTCGAATCCGCCAGATTGAACGCGGGCGTAAACAGTTTGACTATACCGTTATTTCGGTCAAACAGGTGTTTAAGCGAGCTGTGAAGCGACTTCATTGCCTTTTCATCGCTTCCGAATCCGCTGATGACGGAAAAGCTCTGTGCGATGGAATCAATTTTGCACTCCGTGCTTTTCTCGCTGCCCAGCGGCAGTCCATTATCGAAAAAGCCGCGCAAATACCAGCTGCCGTCCCAGGCATGGTCGGCGGCTGCGCCAAGCGATTCGGCGCGGCTTTTGTACCGCGAGGCAATGGTATTCTCTCCCATGATCCGGCATATGCGGGCAAACCGCTTGAGTATCATGGCGGCAAACCAGGTGAGCCATACGCTTTCGCCTCTTCCCTCTGCTCCCACCTTGCTGAAACCGTCGTTCCAGTCTCCGCTTCCGATGAACAGCAGTTCGTTTAGCCCGGTACCGCGCATAAGCACCATTTCAAGCGCCTTTACGCAATGCAGGAACACGCTTTCCGGCTCATTTGCCTTTTCCGCTGTTTCATATCTGTCGCTCTCCCCGTCCTTGAGCGGGTTGGAACGAAGATAATCCGCCTTTTTGTGCAAAATCATGCTGTCGCCCGTTTTTTCAACGTATTCAATGACAGCATAAGGCAGCCACAGCAGGTCGTCGCTGCATCTGGTTCTGACGCCTTTATCCGGATTCCCATACAGGCCCCGGTGCCACCAATGCTGAACATCTCCTTCTTCATACTGATGCTCGCAGGCCATCAGTATCTGTTCCTTCACAAGCTCCGGAGCAGTATATATCAGAGCGCAGACATCCTGCAGCTGATCCCGAAACCCATATGCCCCGCCGCTCTGGTAAATGGATGTTCTGCCCATCACCCGGCAGGCCAGAACCTGATACAGCGCCCAGCCGTTCATATACCTGTTGAGCTGTTCGGAAGGCGTTGTGATTACTGTGGTCTGCACAAGCGCTTTCCAGTACTGTTTCGTTTCTTCCAGCGCCTTTTTTGCCGCATCGGGTTCTATCAGCTTTCGCAGCTCGTCTATATGATCGATTCCGCAGACCAGCACGACCGTGTCTTCGGCTTCATAAACGCACCCGATACAGGGGTCGAGTCCCGCTCCGACTTTTCTGTCGGGTTTTCCGAGAAACCAGGAGGTTTTGTCGCAGGTAAAGGTCTCGGGAATGGCGCTGCACAGAAGGGTAAACGGATCGCCCGAAACAGCCCGTCCCATATTCCAGCTGAAAAAGCAGTCGTCCTTGAGCTCTATAAACACAGAGCCAGCTTCGTCCGGTTCCGATCCCAGGATCAATTCGGTGAAATATCTGATCTTGTCATTATTGCTTTTGTTCTTCATTTCTATCAGGATCACACGCGCGTCGGTTTTCGGATGGACAAACGCCGTCATTACAACTTCTGTGCGTTCAATCTGCTTCACCCAGGAAGCGTAGCCAAACCCATAAGTCACCTTGCACGGATACCCGTCGGAAGCCGAAAACAAAGAAATGCTTTTCCCGTTTCTGTAAAGCTCTATGCTTTCCGGTCCGGTATCGGCCAGCGGATCGTTTCGCCATGCATTTATCCTGTATTCACGCGCATTTTTATACCACATGTTCCCCGTTCCGGCGTCCGAACACAGCCAGCCGAAATTTCCGTTTGTCAGTATATGGCTCCAGGTGATGGGGTTAAGCGAGCCTCCTGATTCAAAGACAAAGCTCTTATCGTCTGAATATCGGTATTCGGGTGTCTCGTCCTCAATGGCCTTACCGCGGATAAAGAACCTGTTTTTTGGCATAAGCTGCGTATCTCGCGGTGCCTTTGGAAAATCGTCTTTCACGTTCAGCAATAGATCGGACATCGACAGAACGCCCGAGATGTCCGCGGCGCTCCCGTCGATCAAATGAATCCCGGCTGATGTATTCACGTAGCTTTCCCGGCCCATCCTTCGTATCGCATCGCTGAGCAGCGTTCTGACGGGCTGACGGTAGCTTCCGCCGTCGTTTATAATAAAGACGAGATCATACTTAAAGCCGTTTTGTGTGATGAAAGCATGTTCTTTAATCAGTTTAATCGTTTTTTCCGCTTCTTCTTCATTTTCAACTTCGACAGACAGGACCGGAAAATCACCGGAAATCCCGTAACGCCATAACCCGGGCTTTCCCTGACAGCCTTTTTCGATATACTGTGCCAGTTTCTCCCTCTCTCCGGTGTAAAACACCAGACTGCTCAGCCTGCTCAGCGCATCGTCAACTTCGGCGGGCGACATATCGAGGTTTTTGGCTTTGCTGTCCAGATGGGACAGACCCTTGGTTTTGCGCAGCGCAAGTATCCGCTGCGCGCCGTCTGCAGCCGTTTCCTCGTCATCGGATACGGCCAGTGCGAAATGGATTCTTTTGCTCTCACCTGCTCTGAGTATGAGCTTAATTTTTGCATAAAGGCAGGGATCAAGGACCGCTCCGAGGCTGCCCGAGGGCTCCCCGGCAGATGCGTGAGCGATGGCGCGTATACCGCCTCTGCCGAGAGCTTTTTCTCTTGAGGTCTCAAACCCCACTTTCTTTGAACAGGAAAAGCACAAGACAGCGCTCTTTTCATCCGCACCGTGCCGCCTTTTTATAATGATCCCGTTTTCGTTGAGTGATGTTTCAACCGACAGCCTGGAGAAGGCCGGATGCGACATATAATCTCTTTGGGTCGCCAAAACCGGCTCAAAATAGCAGATCAATTCAATTTTCCGCGTTTCTTCGGCATGGTTTTTCACGGTGACATCTCTGTGCTCGCCGATCTCCCCTTGCGGGACATAGACCTCCATGCACGATTCGATATCCTTGTGTTTCATATAGATTCGCCCGTGCCCGCCGGTGAACTCGCAGCGGAAGGCGGAATCCTTATCGTATTCGGGAGCCGGCAGCAATGAGATGAACTCCGTGCCGGTCCGCAAGTAGAAATGAATCCCGTTCTGGCCGGCAAATCGATCGCTGTCAAACCGCGTAATTGAAGTGTTGTCCCATGTGGAGCGTGTTGAACCCAGCTCGGTCATAAGGACAGTATAGGCTCCGTTTGAAAGCAGTGTGCAGGCGGGGTTTAAAATATCCGTTCCGTTGAGGTTCTTTTTCCATATCTCCATCGGCATGCGGTCCGGTTTATCCGGTACATCGGCGCCTTGTCTTGTCGCAATGACATGCCCGACCGGTCCCTTCTCCTGAAGCAGTCCCGCGTGTCCGGACATGGCCGGATCCCGCATAAACCGTTTTTGCATGATGTTTTTGTTCAGTGCGTTGTCGAGGGCCACGAGGCTCATACCGATATGGTGAACCATAAAACACTTTACGATCTCGTATTTTTTTGAATCCAGTCTGGAAGGCGTAAAGTCAACGGCCTCGTAAAAACCGTACCTGCCTTCCATGTTCAGATTTTTCAGCCGTTTCAGGTTTTTTACAGCGCCGTTCAGGTCATAGGGCAGCGTAAGAAACGTTGAGTAGGGCGATACGACCGTTTCTCTTTCCATCCCCCGCTTCAAAGCCAGACTTTGAACCCCATGCGCTTTATATTTGTAGTTGAGTGCCGTATCAAAGGCATAAAAGGAGCTTTCGGAAATGCCCCAGGGGCTGCACTTTTTCTTTTGCGCATACAGGCAGAGTTTCAGGCTTTCATGGATCAGCGAATTCTTGTAGCAGGGCATCAGCAGATTCGGCATGAAGTATTCAAACATTGTTCCTGTCCATGAAGCGAGGCCGCAGCGTCCGTCTATACGGGCGAGGACCCTGCCGAGCTTCTGCCAGTGCTTTTTCTCAACCTCGCCTCTGGCAATGGCAATATAGCTGGACTGTCTGGCTTCGCTGGACATCAGGTCATACCAACCCATGGTCGGCGCGTTTTCCGTCGCGTCATACCCGATATAAAAGAGCTTTCGCACATTGTCATAAAGCGGCTTGAAGCTCATCTCATCAATCAGCCTCTTCAGCCTTACGGTAAGCTCGTATTCGCCGAGCTCCTTTAAGCCCTCAATCAAAGCAATGACGCAGCCTATCAGATTGCCGCTGTCCACCGTGGATATATATCTGGGCTCCAGCGGTTTAAGGCTTTTGGTATCATACCAGTTGTAAAGATGCCCTTTCCATTTCGGCAGCCGTTCCAGCGTATCGAGAATACCGGACAAGATTCCGAGCATTCTTTCTTTTGAACACAAATGCAGATCGAAGGCCGCCAGCGCAGACAGCATAGCCAGACCGATATTTGTCGGTGATGTGCGTTCAGCGGTACCAATTGCAGGTTCTTCCTGCCAGTTGTCCGGTGGGAGATAGCTTCGTCTTTGCGTCAGCATCTTGTCGAAATATTTCCAGCTGTCATGTGCGCAGCGAACAAGAAACGTTCTTTTATCCTCAGATATGCTTAACTCGTCATTTATTTCACGGCTTTGCACATACGCGCAAAGCGGAGACAGCAGCCATAAGATTCCGACGGCAACGGCATAGGCATACGGAGAAAAAACCATGACGAGAATACCCGCTGTTACGGAGAAAAACATGCGTTTATAATGGTAAATTATGCTGCCGCCGGTTCTTTTATCCGCTTCTTCCGCCGTTACCCATTGCAGCAGGTTCCGATTGGATATCAGCATCCGGAATAAGGCGGTGAGGATTGCGCAGAGAGACACGAAAGCGGCATAAGGTAAAAACAAAAATTGGAGAAATGTCTGCATAAGTGCGCCGCTGATACCGGAAATTACGCCGGATCTGTATTTCGGCTTGAGCGCATTGCCCGGCCTGATGATCGAATCGGCATAACCGATCAGAAGCTTTGAGGACAAAGCCAGAAGCGCAGAGAGTAATAGGACAGTAAGCGCTTTTCCGATAAACATGGTAAGAACAATGGGGACAAAAAGGCCCAAAGGTGTCAGGCTGCGCCTGAGGTTATCAAATATCTTCCACTTATTCACGGAATTCAGCGGGTTTTTTTCGACCTTGTTGTTCGTTGTTTTAACTTTTCTAAACAGCCAGGGGGAAACCTGCCAGTCTCCGCGAATCCAGCGGTGCATTCTTTCATAATAGGATAACAGCTTATAAGGAAACCCGTCGGTGAATTCAATATCGCCCATAAACCCCGAGCGAAGGTAAGCGCCTTCCAGCAAATCATGTGAAAGGATTTTGTTTTCCGGCAGCCTGCCGCTCAGGCATTCAAAATATGCGTCAACCGACAGTATTCCTTTACCGGTAAACGAGCCTTCATCAAATAAATCCTGATATACGTCGCCTGCGTTAACGGCATACGGATCGGTTCCGCCCTGGCCGCCGAATATCCGGGAAAAATCGCTTTTGTTGGCAGCTTCAAGATCCAGCGCTATTCTGGGCTGGATAATACCGTGGCCTTCAACCACAATTTTTCGTTTACTGTCCACGGCCGGCGTATTTAAAGGGTGAAGCATGGCGCCTGCGAGCTCGCGTGCCGTATCCACGCCGGGTCTGGTATCGCTGTCGAGCAAAATGATATATTTTACCCCGCTGAGCATTTGAGAAGAGCCGGCTCTCAGGATTATTCCGCTTTTATCTCCCTTTATCCCGCATACCAGTTCCAGAATCGCGCCTCTTTTTCTTTCCCAGGCCATATACATTCTGTCACGCGGGTTGTAGCTTCTCTTTCTGGTTATCAGATAAAAGCCTTCGCCGTATTTTTTGTTCAGCGCTTCCACTTTTTCCTGAGCCGCCATAATAAAGCTTTCATCGCTCGCCTCAGTCTCGGTACCGGACTCCTTCAGGTCGGCAAGAAGACCAAACAGAAGCTCCTTTCCGGCCGATCTGTTTGAAAGTCTATATTCCTCAAGAAGCTTTGCATACCTTTCCCCGCTTTGCACAGAGGTCAATAAGCAGGAAATGACACAAAGCGTTCTCCCTTCTTCCGGTATACCGTTTCTCAGTTCCAGCCTGGGCAGTTTTCGCGGCCTTACCAGCTTCAGAACACAAAAATCCGCGGTATTCCTGACGATTTCGAAAACAGGCAGAAATAGAAGAAAGGCGTATCCGAACCCGCCCAGAACATAACCTAAAAACAAACTGATAAAAAGCGAGGACAAAACGATCCAACCGATAAACGCAGCGGCAGAGTGCCCGGACGGTTTTGTTCCCAGAGGCTCTTCATAGATATAATGACCGACGTGCGCCTTTTTCCCCTCACTATTTTCCGATAGCTTTAATATCGCCGAAGCGGCATCGTTTTCACTGATTCCTTTAGTTCGTGCAAGCCGCGCGAGATCCCGCCTGTACATGGCTCTGCTTTCCTGCTCCATTTGTATATAGACACCGGCCGGATCCTTTATCAATGTACGCTCTACCCTGCTGACATCCTCAAGTGTTAACGAGACATCCAGAGAGGAAAGCAGCCTTAAGGATGAAAACACCGTGGCTACCTTTAGCGTCATCTCTTCATGACGCGCTTTTGCTTCGGAGGCTCTTTGCAAAAACTCGCAGGATATGCACTGACCGCCATTTTTCAGCTTTTCTACCATTTCTTCCGCACAGAAAGGATTTGTCTCATCGCTTTTCATCTTGCAGTCAAGCATAAAGGCAATGTCCTTGGCTGTTTCATTGAGCAAGGAAACCAGCGCAAGCTTAATCATCGGGACAAACAAAGAAAGCTCCTTCTCAGTTAAAACCAGAGCGTTTTGAAAGTGATCCAAAAAGCATTTGAGCCTTTCTTCCGTTATTTCACCTTTTCCGGAACGCACCAGAGAAAAGGCGGCTTCATAGATGATTGGATGCGCTTTCCCGTATGCTTTCGGAAGCATTTTTGCACGTTTCAAATCGGCAATAACGCCCTTGGCTTCCCTTTCCGCTATATACCTGTTGTCGACGAGCCACTCCACTTCTGTCGGAATCTTAATGGCCGATCTCATATATCTCTCGGCATAAAAACATATTCCTTTCAGTTGATCAAGAATCCGTGACAGCTCCCTTTTCGAGCGCGCAGCATTGATTTCGCCGCCGGGAACAATAGCCTTTGCCACATTCTCCGCATATTTCGGCAGTCTGTCACCATCAATGTAAGTAATCATATTTCCGTCAGTCATTTATATCATCCATTCCGCCGCAGCGCTCAGGCCGCAGCTGTGTTACCCGCTTTTTCTTGTCTATTCAAACAGCGCAATGTGTATATTTTTATAATTGCGGTACATTTTTATTCAGTTACCGTTTTATCCCGCCTTTTATTCTTCCGCCAGTTCAATTTGCAAACCCGAATGCTTTCGGCTCAAACACACTATACCGCGATCAGGACAAGTAATATTGCTTTACAATAATACTAAAATGTGCAGATAAATTTCTTGACAATTGTCTTAAAATGAATTACACTATCCATCGTAAGGCGTTATCGCTTTACATTTATCGGTCATATGTGCACGCTGAGGCGGTGCGCTTTGCCGCCGGGAGCTTTTGCACAGCAATGAGGTTATGGAGGTGAAGTTGTGAATAAAACTGTTCGAATGACGATGCTTTTTGATTTTTTCGGTAATCTTCTGACCGAGAAACAACGTGAGTATTTTGACCTTTATTACAACGAAAATCTCTCCCTGTCCGAAATTGCCGAAAACGACGGGATCAGCAGGCAGGGCGTCCGGGATATCATTATCCGGGCTGAGGCAATTTTAGAGTCGACTGAGGCGAAAACAGGCATAATGCGGCGTTATTCCGAGATCCAAAATGATATCAAGATTATTGAAGGCTATGTAAAGGAAATCGCACATCTCAATCAGTCCAGATTCAAAAACGGTCAGCTGCTGACGCTCTGCAACGACATTTATGAGCGGCTTCAGTTTTTGAAAAATTAACTACGGGAGGCAGATATGGCATTTGAAAGTTTAGCCGAGAAGCTTTCCGCTACCTTCAAACGTCTGAGAAGCAAAGGAAGGCTGACCGAATCAGATGTCAGGGACTCGATGCGCGACGTGCGTCTGGCACTTCTTGAGGCCGATGTCAGCTATAAAGTCGTAAAGGACTTCATTGCCAGGGTCACCGAAAGAGCAACCGGCAAAGATGTATTGGAAAGCCTGACGCCGGCTCAAATGGTCATAAAGATCGTGAACGAAGAGCTGACGGCGACAATGGGCAGTGAAAACGCAAAGCTGAACAATGCTTCAAAACCTCCGACTGTTGTCATGCTTGTCGGACTCCAGGGCGCAGGCAAAACTACTAACGGCGCCAAGCTCGCGGCGCTTTTAAAGAGAAGCGGTAAACGCCCTTTGCTTGTCGCCTGCGACATATACCGGCCTGCCGCGATCAAGCAGCTGGAAACCGTAGGCGCGCAGGTAGATGTCCCTGTCTTTCAAATGGGTACGGTCAATCCTGTCGATATCGCCAAATCCTCGATTGAGCATGCAAGGAAGCACGGCAATGATCCGGTCATTTTGGATACGGCCGGCCGCCTTCATATCGATGAAACGCTGATGGATGAATTGAAAAGAATCAAAGCAGCCGTCAGCCCCGATGAGGTTATGCTGGTTGTGGATGCGATGACAGGACAAGACGCTGTTAACGCGGCGAAGGCCTTTGACGATGCGCTGGGTATCGACGGTATTTTCCTGACAAAGCTCGACGGGGATGCAAGAGGCGGAGCCGCGCTGTCAGTCAGAGCGGTAACGGGAAAACCCATTAAATTTGCCGGAATCGGAGAAAAGCTTGACGGCATAGAGCTTTTTCATCCGGAAAGAATGGCATCGAGAATTCTGGGTATGGGCGATATCCTGACCTTGATTGAAAAAGCGGAACAAAGTTTTGACGAAAAAAAAGCGGTAGAGCTGACAAACAAGCTGATGAGCAACAAGTTCACATTATCAGACTTTTATGAGCAGCTCCTTTCGCTGAAATCCATGGGCTCCATCAACGACATTGCGGGCATGCTGCCCGGTGTGGACGCAAAAGCGCTGAAAGGCGCCGCTGTAGACGAGAAAGCGCTCACACGCACAGAAGCGATCATACAATCGATGACGGTGCGGGAACGCGAAAACCCGTCCATCCTCAACAGCAGCCGAAAAAAAAGAATTGCGGCCGGCAGCGGTACGCAGGTGGTGGACATCAACAGACTGTTAAAGCAGTTTGATATGATGCAGACAATGGCAAAGCAATTCGGCGGGAAAGCCGGACGGAAACTCATGAAAAGTAAAAAGCGCGGATTATTTGGTTTATAACAGCAATTGTTTATACATTATCAATAGGTGAATATTTTTACGGAGGTGTACCTTTAATGGTCAAAATCAGACTTCGCAGAATGGGTGCAAAGAAAAAACCTTTTTACAGGATCGTTGTTGCCGATTCTCATTTCCCCAGGGACGGCAGATTTATTGAAGAAATCGGGACGTATAATCCTTTGGCGGAACCCTCGGAAATCAAAGTTGACGGTCAGCGCGCACTCGATTGGATCAAAAACGGAGCCCAACCCACGGACACAGTCAAAGCCCTGCTGAAAAAAGCCGGCGTTCTATGAAAAACAACTAAACCTGCTTAGTTGCCTGTAAAATGTTCTGCATCGGCAGGCATTTCAGGCATTGACGGTAAGGTCTGGTGAACATGGCCGCCGATTTTCCGGGCGCGTTCATTTTTCACCGCCTTTTGCGGCCGCATACGGCGGAATTGGGAGGTTTGCATGAAAGAACTATTGCTTTACATTGCCAAAAACCTTGTGGATAATCCGGACGATGTATCGGTTACCGAGCGGGAAGACGGTACGGAGATTGTGCTGGAACTTCGTGTAGCTTCGGGTGATATGGGCAAGGTGATCGGCAGACAAGGAAGAATTGCCAAAGAGATCCGAACGCTGGTCAAATCTCTTGCTCAGCGAAACGGGAAACGGGTTTCGGTTGATATCGTCGACTGAAAACGCATCGCAGCATAAGGGGTTGCCACAAAACGCATGCTGTGCGTTTCGCGGCAACCCCATTGTGTCCGGGCTAAACTCTTGTTTTCCGGGTAAGCGATACCAAAGCCGCACAATGGCATGCTTTCATTCAGATATCCGGCAGCGACCCCGGAAGGAGGATTTCCTTTGAGCCAAAAACAGTATTTGGAAACCGGAAAGATTATAAACACACATGGGTTAAAAGGCGAACTGAAAGTCGAGCCCTGGAGTGACTCGCCGGAATTCCTTTTGCAGTTTAAAAATATCTATATTGACGAAACCCTGCATCATGTTTTATCTGCCCGCGTCCACGGGCGCATGGTCATCATGCGGCTGAGCGGCGTTTCGAGCGTGGCAGATGCGATACCCTATAAGAATAAGCTTATTTACTTTGACCGTGACGACGCTGTGCTGAAAGAAGGTTCCTTTTTTATACAAGACATCCTCGGTCTCTCCGTAATTGATGAAAACGGTACTCAGCTCGGTACGCTGACGGAGGTATTGTTTTTACCGGCGAATGATGTTTATGTCGTTAAGGGGGAACAAGAGCACCTGATCCCGGCTGTTCCGGAGCATGTAAAAAATGTGGATATTGAAGCCGGAACCATTGTCGTTTCTCTGATAGAGGGAATGTAGTTATTTTTGCGGCAAAAGCGGCGGTATGGGGGTTAGTGAATTGTTGAGAATCGATATCATGACCTTGTTTCCCGATGTTGTGGGCGACATGCTGAGTGAAAGCATTTTAGGCAGAGGCCAGGAACGCGGCTTTATCCGTATCGAATGCCACCAGATCAGGGATTATACCACCAACAAGCAAATGCAGGTGGATGATTATCCGTATGGCGGCGGCATGGGTATGGTCATGCAGGCACAGCCGCTGCACGCGTGCTGGCGTAAACTATGCAGCGATGCGGACAAACGTATTCATACGATTTTGATGACGCCACAGGGCAAGGTCTTTTGCCAGAATGACGCGAAACGCCTAAGCGGGCTTGACCGGTTTATTTTGGTCTGCGGTCATTATGAAGGTGTGGACGAGCGCTTTATTGAAGAATGCGTGGATGAAGAATTATCCATTGGTGATTTTGTGCTGACCGGCGGCGAAATCCCTGCCATGGCGGTTGCGGACGCGGTTTGCAGGCTTATACCCGGGGTGCTGAAAGACGAGAGCTGCTTTACCGAAGAAAGTCACTGGAACAACCTTCTTGAGCATCCGCATTATACCAGGCCCGAAACATGGGAAGGTAGAACAGTACCGGATGTCCTATTATCCGGTCACCATGCGAATATTAAAAAATGGCGAAGGCGCGAGTCGCTTCGCCGGACCCTGCTGCGCCGGCCCGAGCTTTTGCAAAAAGCCGAGCTTGAACAAAATGACCGGAAACTGCTCGATGAAATCAAACATGAAGAGTTTTTGGTATAAGACAGGGATTTAGTAAAAGCCGTGGCTCTTCAGCATCACGGCTTTTTATTTTTCAGTTTGATACAAATCAATCTATTTTAGAGGCCGCGGGCCGGAGCGCCCACATGGCCATAATACGGTTCTGAAATTTAAACAAAGAACGCATTACGTATTGATTTATGATTTCTTTTTTCTCTCCTGCCAATCCGCCTCGTCCTTTATTTCATGCCGAAGGCCGTCGATAGCCGCTTCCCTTCTTTCGTTTTTATCAATGAGATCCTTTCTCATTTTATCATCCGAGGTATTGTTCAGCATTTCTTCGGTTCGGCGGATATTTTGCATTGTCGAGTCAATGTTTCTTTGGATTTTATCAACATTATCCCTGCGGTCGTCCGGGTTTCTTTTCATTTTGCATCTCCTTTTTTAACGAATATTGATATTATGCTATTTTTCAAATTAATCTATTCTCCGTTAACATTTTGGAAAAGTATAATAGAGGCCGTGGGCACAATAACCCACAGCAATACTGTTCATCATTTTAATACATGAACAGTATTACCGAAGAATGGCCTTATTCGTGTCCGGGCGGTGAAGGATATAATCCGACAGGGGACGGATCTTATCGGGATCCGTCCCCTGTATCGTTTTCTTGTTTTAATCCAAGGCTTTGACATCTATCTTGTCGTCGTTTGCGGTAACCGAAATATACCGGACCGGAGATGCATAATTGGCAATAATGACCTGGGTGATCGCATCCTCCACTTCTTTTTGAATCAGCCTTCTTAAGTTTCTCGCACCGTAGGTAAGGGAATAGGATTTCTTCGTCAGGTATTCAAGAAGCTTTTTGTCATATGACAGCATCATATTCTTTTCGGCCATACTGTTTTTGAGTTCCTTCATCATGATCGCTGCGATACCGACGAAATTCTCCTCACTCAGCTTGTTGAAATAGACAATCTCGTCAACCCTGTTAATAAATTCCGGACGCAGAAAATCGTTTAGCGCTTTTATGGCCTTATCTTTACCCTGTTCGTTGACGGAACGGTTGAACCCGACGCTTCCGTCCTTTTTGTCGCTGCCGGCATTCGTTGTCATGATAATAACGGTATTCTCAAAATTCACGTTTCTGCCATGCGCGTCCGTGATGCGCCCGTCGTCCAGAATCTGAAGCAAAATATTGAGAACATCGGGATGTGCCTTTTCGATTTCGTCAAACAAGATCACCGAATAAGGCTTTCTTCTGATTTTTTCTGTCAATTGTCCCGCCTCATCGTAGCCGACATAGCCGGGCGGAGAGCCGATAATTCTGGAAACCGCATGTTTTTCCATGAATTCCGACATATCCAGGCGGATCAATGACTCGGGAGAATTGAAGAGATCTGAGGCCAGTCTTTTGCCCAGCTCGGTTTTTCCGACACCGGTAGAGCCGACAAAAATAAAGGATACCGGTTTTCTTTTGGCCGAGATGCCGACCCGATTGCGCTTGATCGCCGCGCACACCGTATCAACAGCCTCGTCCTGACCGACCAGATGCTCTTTCAGCCGGTCATTCAGCTTGGAGAGTTTTTCATATTCGTCTTCCCTGATACTGCTGGCCGGTATCTTCGTCCATAGCTCGATGACCCTGGCAAGGTTATCGAGCGTCAAAGCTGGTCTGCCCGACAAGTTCAGCGCGCCGAGCTCGCTTTCGAGCTGGATTTCTCTGCTCCTGATGCCCGCAAGACGCTGATAATCGGACGTATTGTCGGAAGACGATAAAATCATTTCGCGCTCTTTCGCCAGATCCTCTTTTTCTTTTCTGATCTCGGCGGCACGAGCTATACTTTCGTTTTTCAAATTGACATCAGACGCGGCTTCATCCAAAAGGTCTATGGCTTTATCGGGCAGAAACCTGTCTGTAATATAACGCTCTGAAAGTAGAACGGCCTGACGTGCGATCTCATCGGATATCGAAACACCGTGAAATTCTTCATAATAGTGTGCGATTCCCTTGATAATATTTATGCTGTCGTCTATGGACGGCTCGGATACGATAACGGGCTGGAACCTGCGCTCCAGGGCCGAATCTTTTTCTATGTGCTTTCTGTATTCCGTAAATGTCGTCGCGCCGATGACCTGGATTTCACCCCTTGACAACGCCGGTTTGAGTATGTTCGCCGCATTCATCGATCCCTCTGCATCTCCGGCACCGACAATGCTGTGTACCTCATCAATGACGAGAATGATGTTGCCCTGCTTCTTAATTTCGTCAATCAGGCCCTTCATGCGGCTTTCAAATTGACCCCTGAATTGTGTGCCGGCAACCAAAGCCGTCAGATCAAGCAGGTAAACCTCCTTGTCTTTGAGCTTATACGGCACCGAACCGTCGACTATTCTTTGGGCAAGGCCTTCCGCTATCGCAGTTTTTCCGACACCGGGTTCACCGATCAGGCAAGGGTTATTCTTGTTTCGCCGGTTAAGTATCTGGATCACACGTTCGGTTTCTTCTCCCCTGCCGACAATTCTGTCAAGCTTACCTTCCTGAGCTTTTCTTGTCAGCGAAATGCAATAATTTTCCAGAAACTTGCGTTTCTGGCTGCGTGACGTATTGGTTTGTTCTCTTTCCTTGCCACTGTCGCGGCCGGGTCTTTGCGGATCTCCGGGATTTGGTTGATTTCCGAAAAGCTTATTTATAAATGGAAAGGTGGCAGTTTTTCCGCTTTCATCGTCTTCTCCGCTGTCTATATCGCCAATCGCCTCGGCGCCGCCGAAGGCTGCCATCATTTCATTGGATATGCCGTCGAGTTCTTCATCAGATATACCCATATTATCCATCATATCCTGAACGGGCTTTATGCCCAGCTCCTTTGCGCATTTCAGACAGAGACCCTCATTGACGGATTTGCCATCCTCTATTTTCGTTATAAAAACCACCGCTACATTTTTATTGCACCTTGAGCATATTGTTGGCTGCATAGGCTCCCTCCTTTTGGGATTATTTTTGCTTTGTGTTTCTTTTGCCGATGATCCTCGCAAATTTTAATACGTAACTTATAAAAGCAACCAGAGTTACTGCGATCGCGACCGAAATCATTATCGTCGCGCCAAGCTGAGAGATGCTCGATTTAAATAATATCAGTATAACACACACTGCAAAAAATACAATCGTTGAACATTTTCCAAAATAATTAGACGATGGCATATCCGACAGTCGTCGAAACAGCACCAGTCCCCCGATGCCCATCAGACATTCTTTGATCACAAAAACCAAAACGGCCCAAAGCGGAACAACCTTATCAATTGTTATGCAGATAAGTACCGCAAATGTCATCAGTCTGTCGCCAAGCGGGTCCAATATCTTGCCTAATGTGGATGTCATATTGTACTTTCTTGCAATTTTCCCATCCAGAACATCCGATAAAGCCGCTACACCATATACGATAACGGCAAGAATGCCTGAATGAGAAGTGTCGCTGAAATATACGAAAATAAAAACAGGAACAAGGCATAATCTGAAGAACGACAGCACATTCGGAAGATTCATAAATTGACTATAATTTGTACCGCAAAGCGTTTCTTTTCACCTTGCGAGCAGACAAATCATGCAACCTCCTTATCGAAAACTGTATCGGGCTTCCCTGAAGTAACCTTTTGGGCGCTCATGGCATATCCGGCTGCGTTTTCTATAGACCGAATATGGCAATGATGGGATTGTTGTTCATGAGCCATTTGAGCAGAACGGTTTTGTTGACTGTGGTTTCCGGTATCACAAAGCCGAAAAACCTAAGGGCCCACGATATGGCGAATATGAAAGCCAGGCCCTTCACCAAGCCAAACAGCGTTCCGCCTATCTCATTGAGCAGTTCAAGGCCGGGAAGCTTAAAGGCCAGATTAAGCAGATTCGCAATGACCGCAAAAATGATCACGATCAAAAGAAAAATGATTATCAAAACGGCAACATAGGCCAGCGTTCCGGCAAGCTTATGTATCATCGCTGTTTTCAGCTTTTGCCCGATCTGGTCAACCTCGTTTTTGAGTTCATCGGCGATATTGGCAGCCGCCGATTTTAATATCCCGATTTTCCGAAGGGATTCATAGCTTACCTCATAAACCTGCTCGGGGTCTGCCGAGGAATCCGGTGCGCCGTTTTCAGCGGGCTGTCCCAGGTCCTCCGCGGTTTCGTCAACCTTTTTATCGACAATTCCCGCTATAAAAGGTTCAACCATGGACGTAAATTCCGAAGAGTAGGTCTCAGCGATAAGGTTTGCGCCGTAAAACGCGACAACGAGCGCCAGTATACCGCTTATTCCAAGAATCAGGCCTTTTCTGTATCCGTTCCAAACGCACAGCGCCAGTATTCCTATGAGCAATAAATCGATTATTATGTTCATAAGTACCTGTGTCTTTATCCATTATGCCGGCAATGAATAAACCCTTTCCCTATAATATACGAAACTGCCGCAGTAAATAAAACATGTTACGGGCTAAATATCGAAGCCCTGTTTCCCGTAATGATATAGGCCGTTCCATCCGTGTTCATCAGCGCTCTTCTTACACCTTCCACCCGGTCAAGTTTGCCGTATTCGCTTAGATTGGAACGGTAGATTACTGTCTGCTCAGGATAGGCCACCACGATGTATTTGCCTTTTGCCGAAATGGAAAGCACCTCTCCGCTTATTTCCAGACTCCCCGTTTCATTTCCCGCCTCATCAACAGTGGCCAGTCTTGCCGCGCCGCCTGTCCGGTGTTTGCCCAGAAGCAGCACAGCGAACCCGTCGCCGTCCAAGCTATAATTTTTCAGGTATTCGCCCGGAAAGCTATAGTCGGCCTTATGCGCCATATTGCTGTCAAGGAAACTTAAATGCGATTGGGAGAGCGCACATACGGTGTTCTCGGATATATATTCCAAGTCAAAAATAACATTGTCTTCAGACACATACGTTCCTTTTTCCTGCTCGCTGTCCAAGCTGAACGAGATGATTCTGCTTCCGGCGCCTGTTCCGGCGGATCCGGTCCCGCCGGGGCCGGTCAATGTAACGACCGATATTCGGCCGCCGGAGGCTGATATATCACAATCAACGATGTACCCTTCACCGGAATTCCATTTATAAACAGGCTTCATTTCATTGTTATAGACGGTGACCGAACCTTTGTATCTGTCCTCCGTCATGGCAATCGTATAAAAGCCGCTTTCATTCATCGCAGCGGAAATCAGCATCCCGGACGCTGTTGACGGATAGCTGTCTCCGGTTGAACTGATAATGGTATACTCCTTTCCTCCGATATCCCATAACAAAGCCGTTTTGTTTCCGTTCGATACAGCCGGAGAAGAGTAAATTTGTGAAACCGCCGCGATCTCGTTTCCGTTCCGGTCAAAAAGCTGATAGCCAACCTTTGATGTGATCAGCAGCATACCGTTTATTTCGGAGAACATGTTATCCAGGTTTGCGTCAAACAAAAAACTGCCTTCTATCGCAGGGCTTCTTCCGAACGCTTTACCGATATACCGGAAAAATGAACTGCCGGACAAGAGTTTTTGGTTTGGAATCAGCAAAATGGTTCCGATGAATACGGCGGTAATCACAAATATTGACAGCAACACCCTCAAAAAGGTCTGCTTTCCTGTGTTTTTTTTCATTCGCCCATCATAACCCCTACCACACCTTCGTACCAGATACCCGTCATATATAACCCATGAGGCGGGACGGTGGGCCCCGAAAGGCGTCTGTCGCCGGTCTGAAGGATTCGGGGTATATCCTCCGGAGACAGCTTACCTAAAGAAGCATATATGACGGTACCGATAATTGAACGAGCCATATTGTACAAAAATCCATCCGCACATATCCTTAATTCGATTATATCATCTTTTTTTTCAAGTTCAAAGTAATATATTGTTCTTATCGTGGTTTTTACGTTCGTTCCGACATTTTTTACCGCCGCGAAATCGTGTGTGCCCACAAACGCATGCGCTGCCTCTTTCATAATATCGAGTTGAAGAGGGGACGGATAAAAGTATGCTCTGCTGCGGTAAAAGGGATTTCTAAGCCTTGAATTGTGAATTTTATAGGTGTATTCCTTTTTTATGCAGGATGAAATCGCATTGAAATCCGCGGGAGCCTGACATGCGTCTGAAGCCACTATATCGGCGGGCAGTACAGCATTTAACGCAAGCGGAAGTCGATTAAGCGGGATTTCGGACCGGGTTTTAAAGTTTGCGCAGTATTTTTCGGCGTGTACACCCGCGTCTGTCCTTCCGCAACCGATCAGGTTCACCGGTTCTCCGGTTATCGTATCCAGCGCCTTTTTGACGGTGCCCTGCACTGTGCAATCATTCTTCTGGATCTGCCAGCCGTGGTAGTCAGAGCCGTCGAAACGCAGCCTGACGGCGATATTTCTTTCCATTTTCCGTCCTCATATGCCCAGTGAGTTGAATAGAAGCGTTATTCCGAATAAAACCGCCCCGGCCATAAGCGCCAGAAAATCCCGGTTTTTCATGACCAAGCGTTTCAGCTTCGTTCTGCCCGCGCCGCCGTGATAACAGCGGCATTCCATCGCCACGGCTAGCTCGTCCGCGCGCCGAAACGCGCTGATGAACAAAGGGATCAAAAGCGGCAGCATAGCTTTTGCCTTTTGAATCAGATTTCCTGTTTCAAAGTCAGCTCCCCTGGCCTTTTGGGCGCTCATGATCTTGTCTGTTTCTTCAATCAGTGTCGGGATAAAGCGAAGCGCAATGCTCATCATCATGGACAGCTCGTGTACGGGGACCTTTATCTTTTTGAGCGGACTGAGCAGGCTTTCCAGTCCGTCCGTCAGCTGCATCGGCGAAGTCGTATAGGTCAGCAAAAAGGTTCCGGTGATCAGCAAAAAGATTCTGAGGATCATAAACAGGGCATTTCGTATTCCCTCATAGGTGAGCTTTATGATCCAAAAACTAACGATCGGTTCGCCTTTTGTGTAAAACAGATTCAAGATCGACGTCATAACAATGATGATCAGCAGCGGCTTCATGCCCTTCATGATGACCTTGAGTCGAATATGTGAAATGGTTATGCAGACGGACAAAAAGACTAAAATAATAGCATAGGATACAAAGCTGCCGCTGATAAACAACGCAACGAAGTAAATAACCGTAAAGATTAATTTTGTCCGCGGATCGAGGTTGTGTATTAAGGTTTTTCCGGGGAAGAACTGACCCAGCGTGATATCCCTAAGCACGCTTTCTGCCCCCCTTCAAGTTAAGCAGCGCCTCAGTTGCCTGTTCAACCGTAAAGATCGAAGGGTTTAAAGGAAGTCCGAGTTCCCTCAGGCGCATGATCACTCTGGTGATTTCCGGGACAGCAAGGCCTATCTTCTGAAGTTTATCGCCCTGCATGAAAATTTCGGCGGGTGTTCCGTTCATCAATATAGAACCGCTTTCAAAAACGACCAGCCGCTGTACCGAACGTGCAATTTCCTCCATGTTATGTGTGACCAGAATAACAGTGGATTTCATTTTTTCATGGTAACTGCGAATATTGCCGATGATCATGTCCCTGCCTCTGGGATCGAGCCCCGCTGTGGGCTCGTCCAGTATCAGAATATCCGGCCGCATCGCAATGACACCCGCTATCGCAATACGGCGTTTTTGACCGCCCGACAGCTCAAAAGGTGATTTATCCAGCAGTTCATGCTCTATTCCGACAAAATCTGCGGCCTCATGAACCCTTAAATCAATTTCATTTTCCGTCAGCCTCATGTTCTTCGGCCCGAACGCGATATCTTTGTAAACGGTTTCTTCAAAAAGCTGATATTCAGGATACTGAAAAACCAGCCCTACCTTAAACCGCACATCCCTGACATAAGCCTTGCTTTCCCAAATATCCGTGTCATTGAACAACACCTTACCGGAAGTTGGCTTCAAAAGGCCGTTGAGATGCTGGATAAAGGTTGATTTTCCCGAACCGGTATGACCGATAATACCGATAAACTCACCCTGCTCGGCTTCAAAATCGATATCTTTGATGGCCAGTCTTTCAAAGGGCGTTCCCGCTGAGTATAAATGGTTCAGTTTTTCTGTTTTTATGATAGGGGCCAATATATTCAATCCTTTATGTGATGCTCAGGGGCTTTACAGGCCCGGCTGTCCGACAGGAGGGAAAAAATCGATTGTGCGCATTCTTCCACGGACAACGCTTCCATCGGCAGATGCATACCGTTTTTCCGGAGCTCATAGATCAGCATGGTCGTTTCGGGCACCGCCAGCCCGGCGTCTTTGAGAATATCGACATGGGCAAAAACCGCCTGCGGCTTCCCGTCAAGAAGTATCTTTCCATCGGACATGACAATCAGCCTGTCTGCGTCGATTGTCTCATTCATGTGATGTGTAATCAAAATGACCGTTATGTTTTCGTTTTTGTTCAGGTCGTGGATTGTTCTGATGACCTCCGCCCTGCCGACGGGATCCAGCATCGCTGTCGGCTCATCCAAAACGATGCATCTGGGGCGCATGGCAATAATTCCGGCTATGGCAACCCGCTGTTTTTGACCCCCGGACAAAAGATGCGGGGCATGCTCCCTATAGTCATACATCCCGACCGCTTTAAGGGCCCCGTCTACCCGTCTTCTTATCTCTTCACTGGGTACGCCCATGTTTTCAGGTCCGAAGGCGACGTCATCTTCAACGACATTGGCAACGATCTGGTTATCCGGATTTTGAAAGACCATGCCGACCTTGCCGCGGATAGAAAGTGTCAGTTTCTCATCTGATGTATCCATATTGTCCACATAAACTTTTCCGCCGGACGGTAATAAAATCGCATTAAAATGCTTGGCCAGCGTCGATTTTCCCGAACCGTTATGTCCGAGTATCGCTACAAAGCTGCCGGTTTCAATCTCAAGATCGATGCCGTCGATTGCCACCGCATTTTCCTCGGCAGGCTTTTGAGTAGTATTATAGCTGTAGGACAGGTTTTTTGTTTGTATTATTGTATCCATGGGCATTTATCCCCCCTGATGCACGGGTAAAACCGACCAGCGGCAGGTCGCGCCGCTGGGAAAATACCGACCGCCTTCGCTGACCTTCAACCCGAGCTCCCGCGCCTGGCTTGTACCGCCGAACCGTTTTGTAAAGACGAGCTCGCTGATATAGCAGAGCACCGACGGAGACAGCCCGGTCGTATAGGAATTGATGATGACAAACACAGGATTATCGCTCAATAACCGGGCACATAACTCGACAAAGGCGTAGAGGTTGTCTTCTAATTTCCACTTTTCTCCGCCCGGTCCCCTGCCGTAGGACGGCGGGTCCATAATGATGGCGTCATATTTGACGCCGCGTCTGATTTCGCGTTCAACGAATTTCCCACAGTCATCCACAATCCAGCGTATCGGTTTATTGTCAAGGCCGGAAAGCGCGGCATTTTCCTTCGCCCAGGAAACCATGCCTTTTGCTGCGTCCACATGACAGACATGAGCGCCCGCCAGCGCGCAGGCAAGGGTTGCGGCTCCCGTGTACGCGAACAGGTTCAGTACGTTGATCTGTCTTTTTTCCGCCGCTATACGCCGGGTGATATAATCCCAATTTACAGCCTGTTCGGGGAATATTCCCGTGTGCTTGAAGTTCATAAGTTTAACTTGAAATGTCAGCTTTCCGTATCGGATTTGCCATACGGCAGGAACATGGTATTTTTCCCATCTTCCTCCGCCGGACGGTGAACGATAATAGCGGGCTGACGGATTTGACCAGCCCGAATGGGTGCGGGGGGTATCCCAGATGGCTTGCGGGTCAGGCCTGATAAGCAGCTGGTTTCCCCAGCGCTCGAGTTTTTCACCGCGTGAGCAATCAAGCAGCTCATAATCAATCCATTGATCACTGACCCACATTGTGATAAAGCCCTCCATTTCCCATGTCATAGTTTACGCAAAATGGAGGTAAGCAACATAGCGGCAGACCGGTTTTTCATCTTGCGCCGTAATCAAAATTTACTTAGCACAGTATTATATCACCTTTAATTACCACCGTCAAACATTAAATAAGATATGGTTTTTCCGTAAAAAAACATCTGATGCGGCCATTTCTTTAAGGCGATTTTGCGGCTGCGGCTGTGGGCGGTTTTCCCACGGCCTTATAAGCATTATTCACGATGCCTGCTTTTAATTCAGAATAGTATAATATACCCATATACAGGAAGTAATATGGTATTCTATCGAAAAGAGTGTTATAAGGCAAACATGAAAATTGTGACGAGCTCAGTCCGTCACAATTCAAGCAGCATTCCGAAATGATTTAAGCTATTGTCTTATCTGCCCGTTTCCGTAGATGATAAACTTACTTGAGGTCAGTTGTTCAAGACCCATCGGGCCTCTTGCATGCAGCTTCTGCGTCGATATGCCGATTTCGGCACCCAGACCGAATTCAAAACCGTCGGTAAATCTTGTGGAAGCATTGACATACACCGCTGCGGCGTCCACTTCCCGCAAAAACCTCTGTGCATTTTCATAGCTGCCGGTCACAATGGACTCGGAATGCCCGGACCCGTACGTATTGATGAATTCGATGGCTTCTTTTATCCCAGGCACTACCTTGACCGCCAGAATGTAGTCGCCGAATTCAGTCCTGTAGTCACTGTCCTTCGCCGGTATTACACTGTCTCCAAGAATCGATACGGTCATTTCACAGCCTCTGAGCTCGACATTCTTCGTATCCAGCTTCAGCTTCATATCGGGCAGCAGCTTATTTGCGATGCTCTCCGATACAAGTGCGGTTTCGATTGCGTTGCATACCGAAGGCCGGGAGCATTTCGCATTGAAAATGATATCAACCGCCATTGAATAATCCGCGCTGTCATCAACATAGACATGGCAAATACCAATTCCGGTTTCGATTACCGGGACCCTTGCGTTCTCAACCACCGCGCGAATCAGACCCGCGCCGCCACGCGGGATCAGCACATCCAGATACTGCGTCAGATTCATCAGTTCGCGCGCACTGTCCCTGCTCACATCCTCGACAAAGCAAATACAGTCCTCCGGAAGCCCCGCCGCCTTAATAGCATCCCGCATGATCGAAACCATGACTTTATTGCTGTTGAAAGCTTCCTTTCCGCCTCTGAGGATAACGGCGTTGCCCGATTTCAAACACAGCACCGCCGCATCTACCGTGACATTCGGTCTGGCCTCATAAATGATTCCGATGACGCCCAGCGGAACCGTCTTTTTACCGATGATCAGACCGTTGGGACGGGTCTTCATCTCGCTTACTGTCCCTATCGGATCATCCAAGGCGATGACTTTTCGTATGCCGTCGGCTATGCCCTCAATTCGCTTACGGTTCAAGGCTAGCCTGTCCAGCAAGGATGCGGACATTCCGTTATCCTCAGCCAGCTTAAGATCCTTCTGGTTTTCCGCCAATATTTCGCCGCAATTTTGCATTAGTGCCTCTGCGATTTTTGTCAATGCGAGGTTTTTTTGCGTCTCTCCGGCGATCCCGAGTATGCAAGACGCCTTTTTTGCGGCACAGCCTTTCATCTCAAGAGCAGTCATAAACATTCCCTCCGCGAATTTCAATATGCGTTATTCAGTCTTTACGGTTTGTCGGGACAAAGCGCGTCCCCACTGTGCATCCTTCCAGAATGTCGTATATGCGTTCCAGGTGATCGCCGTCCGTTATCGTTACCTCAACACCGCTTTTCATTGCGACCTCGGCTGCCTGAAGCTTGGTGGACATCCCTCCTGTGCCCCAGCCGCTGCCGCTGCCGCCGGCCATTTCCCGAAGTGCGCTTGTAATTTCCGTAACGACATTGACCGGCTTTGCATTCGGATTTGAATGCGGATCACAGTCGTACAACTTGTCGACATCCGAAAGCAAAATCAACTTATCGGCCTTGCACAAGACCGCAACAATCGCCGATAACGTGTCATTATCGCCTAAAATCTTGTTGTGCCCCGTTTCGATTTCCACCGAGGACACAGAGTCGTTTTCATTGACAACAGGTATAACACCAAGCTCAAAGAGCGCATCAAATGTTCTGATCAGGTTCTCTCTTCTCTGCTCACTTTTAACATCCTCGTCAGTCAGCAGAATCTGTCCGACCGTCTGCCCGTATTCAGCAAACAATTTTTCATACAAATGCATCAGCTCCAGCTGTCCGACAGCGGCGACGGCTTGCTTAATCCGCAGCTCCCTCGGCCTTTCCCGGAATCCCAGCTTATTGGAACCCACCGCTATAGCACCTGAGCTCACAAGCACGATCTCGTTTCCCATGTTCTTTGCATCGGACAGCACCCGTGCGAGCTTGTCCAGTCTGTTTAAATTGACGGACCTGTTTTCGCGCATAATGTTTGTCGTTCCGACTTTCACAACAATCCGCCGTTTCAGAAGATCCAATGAAGGTCAACCTCCAACCGTTTTATTTTGTTCGTCCGGCCATTTTGTCAGCAAGCCAGTGCAGAAATCCCGTATCCGCATACACGCCGTCAACAGCCGCTTTTGCTGTCTGCGTTTCCTTTTGGATGATCTCTTCGCACCGATCTGTGCCCAATAGCGTCGCAAACGTGGATTTTCCGTTTTTTGTGTCCGAGCCGGAAAGCTTCCCAAGCTCCTCAAAGATGCCTTCCAAATCGAGAACATCATCTCTGATTTGAAAAGCAATACCGACCGACGCGCCGTATTTTGCCGCCGCAAGAGCCTGTTCTTCGGTTGAGCCGGCTGCGGCACAACCCATCACACAAGCTGCCATGATCAGCGCTGCCGTTTTCAGGCTGTGAATCGTGCTTACTTCGTCCAAAGACAACGTTTTGTCTTCATTTACGATATCCAGATACTGTCCGCCGCACATGCCCTCAAATCCCGAAGCGCTGCCCAGCACACTGGCGGCAATCACGACACTTTCCGGCGGAAGCTTTGCGCGCAATACGGCATTGAACGCTTCCGTCTGAAGCGCATCACCCGCCAGTAAAGCCTGCCACTCACCGAAAACCTTGTGATTGGAAAGCTTCCCCCGCCGGTAATCATCATTGTCCATCACCGGCAGATCATCGTGGATTAAGGAGTAAGCGTGCATCATCTCAACACCGCATGCCAGATCAAGCGCCAGCGCCGCAGGCTTTCCCGATACCCGGCAGAATTCCAGCGTCATAATCCCACGCAGCCGCTTCCCCGCGTTAAGGAGGGTGTAACGCATGGCTTCCAGTAAAGGTTCCTGCGGAAGCGTTATGCCCGAAAGGTAACCCTCAAGCCTGCGGTCAATCTGTTCTTTATACCCGCTTAGCTGTTTTGAATATTGATCATTCATTTTCATCAAACAAAAACTCCACGGGCTTTCCATCAGACCCCTTCATCAGCTTGACGATTTTCTGTTCCGCGAAATCCAGTTGTTTTCCGCATTTTTTCACCAGTGCGGTCCCTTCCTCAAAAAAAGACAAAGCGTTTTCAAGCGGCACGTCGCCTTGTTCCAGCAGCCGGACGATTTCGTCAAGCCTCGCCATCATCTCTTCAAAGCTCGGTTTCTTTTCTGCCATATTATCGTATCCTTTCGCTTATGTACCGCTCAATTGTCTCCGTCCGGTCCGTCAATATCGCCTGCCGCGAAGTCATAATCGTCTGCCGATTCCGTTTCATTTTCCAGCGCACCGAACATATCCCGTCCGCTGACCCTGTATTTGAGCTTAGCGTTTTCGATCAGCCTGTCCAGTATCTGCATCAGTTCTCTCGGCCTTTTCACGCTTTTGAATGCCTTTTCCGGCGTATCGCTGTCTTTCGCCCGCAAATAAATGGTCCCGCATCCAAAAATCCGCTGTGTTATCGGAAGCTCCATTCGTTTATCGATAATCTTGTAGTTGAGTATCTCGTCTTCCTTCATGTTCAGAAAGCCTGTGCGTGTGATGATTTTATCTTCCGTAATGATATAGCGGGTGAAATTGATTGCCAGTCCGAAAAAATTATGCGGCTTGCCCGTCCATACGAATTTGCTTCTGTCTTCCTTCATTTCGTTCACTACTTTCTGACAAAATTGTTAAGCCATGCGCACCGGACAGTGCCGCATCTGCTTGTTTACATGCTTTGTATTTTATTCGCCATCCGTTACCGTGCAGGTAACGGATCCCTCGGATAAAATGATGTTGAGCCTGTCGCCCGGCGCTGTATCGGACGATTTTTTCAACAAAGATCCGTCAGCCTTCTGTGCTATCGAATAACCTCTTCCAAGCACCTTGAGCGGGCTCATCGCGTCAAGGGCGGCGGTGAGCTTTATAAGCTCCGTCTTTTTCCGGCTGATCATATTCGATGAAAACTGATAAAGCCTTTCCTGCGCGTAATCCAGCAATACCCGCCTGTCTTCAATAAAGGTAAGAGGGCTTTTGAGAACCCGGTTTTCCGCATACCGCCGCAGCTTCTCCCTAAGGTTTTCCGTCCTGCGGCCCAGCGCCCGGGACATCCGTATCTCCGCCGTTTTTAGGTATTCCGTCAGCTCCGCCTTGTCCGGGACTGCCAGCTCGGCTGCATTGGAGGGCGTTGCCGCACGTAAATCCGCGACAAAATCGGAAATGGTCACATCAGGCTCATGTCCGACAGCCGAGATCACAGGAATTTCGGACTCAAAAATGGCCCTTGCGACCCTTTCGTCGTTAAATGCCCAGAGATCCTCGATCGAACCGCCGCCGCGTCCCGTGATAATCAAATCTGCGATGGCGAATTTATTGGCATATCTTATTGCCCCGCTGATTTCCGGCGGCGCTTCGACACCTTGAACCCTGACCGGAAGAATAATGATCTTTGCGATGGGATACCGTTTACATAGTATTCGAAGCATATCTCTCAACGCGGCGCCGGCTGAAGAGGTAACGATAGCGATTCTTTCGGGATATTTCGGAATCGGTTTCTTTTTCTCCAGGTCAAAAAGCCCTTCTGAAAGAAGCTTTTCTTTGAGCTGCTCGAAGGCCACATGCAGGTCTCCGACCCCGTCGGGCGTTATGCCCGAACAATACAGCTGATATTGCCCATCTCTCGGAAATACGGTAACCCTCCCGAAAGCAATGACCAACATGCCGTTTTCGGGCTTGAACCGCAATGCGCCGGCATCCCGCCTGAACATCACACAGCGCAAAGACGCCTCTTTGTCCTTGATTGAAAAATAATGGTGCCCGGACGGATATATTTTATAATTAGAAAGCTCTCCTTTGATATAGACCCTCGACAGTACCGTATCACGATCTAAAAGCTGTTTGATCATTTGATTGATCTCAGAAACGCTGTATATTTTTTCGCTCATGACAGCACCGCCTTATTGGTTAAAATGGCAATCCCTATCGCATTGTCGCAGGCATATTCGGGCTTTGAAAATATTCCGTCTTTTAATGCGGCCCGCAATAGGTTGCTGGCAGATACCCCTCCGGAATACAAAATAGGCAGAGAGCCGAAGCGGCCCAATGCTTCTTTGTTTACCCGATAGACCAAGTCGGCAATCGAAGAGAGTACAAAGCGGCTTATGTCCGCAGGGTCGCTTTTTGCCCTGTACCTATCCGCCGCCATGTTTTCCATGCCGGAAAGAGAAAAGAAAAGGTCTTTGGTCTTGATTTTATAGGCATTGTCAGCTCCGCTTTTCATAGCGAGCTCATCTATTCCGCTGCCAGACGGAAAGGGGATGCCCAGCAGCTTTCCCGTCCTGTCAATCAGCTGCCCTGCCGATAAATCTGTTGTTCCGCCGATTGTTTGGCAGTCCGGTTCCCCGTCCTTTGGGCTTACATATAAAAGCTCCGTCGTGCCGCCCGACAGATGCCATGCCAGAAAAGGCTCTTCCAGCAAATCCAAGCAGCCGGCAGACCATGCAGCGGCGGCAAGATGCCCCTGCTGATGGGAAAACTCGACATATGGGACCCCGAAAGCCTCGCTGAGCACCTTGGCTACCGACACACCGGCAAGAAAACAAGGCATATATGAGCCTTTCGCCTGACGCGGTTTAGATGAAGCGCCGACTGCCTTCAATCCGGTGAACCCGGTGCCGAGCCGGGAAACAATATCCGGCAGCATTTTTACATGGTTAAACAGCGCCTCGCTTTGCCTCAAGCCCAGCTCCCCTTCGCGAACGGGCAAAAGCGCGCTTTCATTTCTCCCGGTCCCGCCGTCATAAAAAGCGGCGGAGGTTGTATAATTGCTCGTATCAAAACCCAAACACAGCCTATTTGTCAAAGCTCAGCTCACCCCTGATAAAGCTGCCCAATATCCCGTTGATGAATGCTGTGGTATCCGCTTCTTCATATTTTTTGGATAACTCGACCGCCTCGTTGACCGATGCCGCGGGCGGTATGTCCGGCATATACAAAATCTCATACATCGCAACGCGCATGATAGCGACAGCTACGCGCGATATTCGCCCGACATGCCAGTTCTTCGCGTATTTTTGAATATATGTGTCAAGCTCCGCCAAATGCCCGGATACGCCGAGCGCAAGGCTTTTAATATAATCCATCTGCTTTTGGTTCGGGTAATCGGTATAAGCAGGCGCTTCTTCCTTTAAGGTTTTGTAATATTCTTTTTCGAATATCGTATCAAGAAGCTCGTCCAGTTTTAGCGGATTGACGCCGATTTCAAAGGATATGTGCACCGCTATTTCCCGCGCCGCGGTCCTTAACATGGATTGTCCCCCAGTATAAAATCATTGCGCATGTAAAGACCCGCAGGCCCTTTGCGCCTTGTTTGCTAAATAGAAAATCAGCGGGAGGTGTCCCCCGCCGGAGTTTATGCTTATTAACGGATCTTTGATACAACTGCAGCGGATAAAGTCATATAATATGGTCATATGACCTTATCCGCTTTTTTCGCTACTTTTCTTTATCAAAGGATACTCCGGTTACATGAATATTGACCGCGGAAACAGAAAGGCCGGTCATGGATTCAACGGCGTCCGCCACTTCTTTTTGTATTCTCTTTGCGACTTCATTCACGGCATTGCCGTACTTCACCATAACGTGGGTATCAATGGTAATACTCGAATCTTCAATCTTTACCTTGACGCCCTTTGTCGCGTTCTTCCTGCTGAGCAGTTCAGAAATATCCTTGCCGTGCGCGCTGCTGATTCCGCCGATTCCCTGGACTCCGCTCATTGATTCCAAAGCGATTATCGCAATGACATCCTCCGATATATTAATGCTTCCCGAACCATCCAGGCTGGTAATATATTCCTTGTTGTCGGACATAAACGTGCTCCTTCCCGCAAAGCATCGCAATCCTTGTATCCTTTGCACCGGTTTAGAAATATTTTACCACAATCCACGGAAAAAATAAAGTCATTTACTTTTTAATCTCAATAATTTTAATCTGATCGGTGGTCAAATCGGTTTCTGTCAAAACAGTATCCATTATCCGGGAAACAGCGCTGGTACTGAGTCCTTCCTGCGGAGACTGCACTGCGATAATCGCCGACTCGTCTTTCAAAAATACGACGCACTCATCAAAGCCCTTCGCTTTGATCAGCGTTTCGATCTCCGCTTCCGACAGGGAGTATGCGGCCATAACCGTAATTTCATTCATTGTGCTGTCTATTGCTTCCTGTGTCGCACCCTCGAGTTTGGCAGCTTCCTGAAGCGTTGTGATTGCGCTGTCTCTCGCCTGCTGGCGGGTAAGCCTGGCATCAGCAAAGTATTCCGAAACCGCGTCCCGATATTGTTCTTCCTGATAGATGAGTCCGCTTTCGCTTTCCATATCTTCGCTTCCTTCGGTATAGACAACATCCTCCGGACTCAGCTCATCTTCTTCGTTGTGGTTTTTATTATACGACCAGTTCAGGTAGACTGCAACGCATAAGAACATGACCACCGTTAAGATAATTGCGTTTCTTTTAAACAATTTCATACTTCGCTCCATTCCGCCGCGAAGCGGCATTTTTGTCCATCTCGCCTATTTTCCTTTCACTACCGTAATTTTATCTGTTGTAAGTCCCGTCAGAGAAGATACGGCTATGGTCAGTTGGTATTTCACTTCCGGGCTGTCGCTTTCGGTTATGACAAGCGCGCCTTGATAGCAGGGGTAAATGAATTTTACCGTGATCGGCGATTGATACCCCGAACCTGTCTGAAGTCTGACTGCAGTGCTCTTGCTGTCAGACTCATAAGCACCGCTTTCATCTGAGCTGCAGCTGATATCCTGATCCCAGGCAATTTCTCTTTCGATATCGCTTTTCAGGCTCAAAGCCACCGTTACTTTACCCGCACCGGAGATTTTAGATAAGATCGCCTCGATCTTTTTTTCCTGACTCTCAAGAGAAAATTCGGGCATCGGCAAACTCTTCGCCGCCTGTATATTGCTTTTACTTCCGCCCCAGGGAATCAGAAGGATAATCATTCCCGCGATCAGCGCGATCAATATGATTTTGTTTTTCTTGAGTATCTGCGCTACCGGTTTTGTTTTTTCGGAGATATCCGTTATTTTAAACCCCATATCATTCGCTCCAATGTTGTCTTTCGGCAGGTATGCCCAGCTCCGATTCCATATACTGACCAAGACTCCGCCTTTGCTGTTCAGTCGCCTCCCCTCCAAGTTCTGCGCGCCAAGGATAGGGATAGTCCCCGTCTCCCGCCTTTGTTTCAACGGTAACAATGAGATTTTCAATGCCAAGATGCGTTGCTTTGTCCAATATATATGCCGCACTTTGCTCCTCTATGATAGCTTTGACCAGTCTTTCATTCTCATTTTCGAGATTTACGCCATAGCCTTCCGCCATATTGTTAAACTCGACCGCAAATGAGGAATAGCTCCCCAGATCAAAATCCTTCAGAGGCCCCAGCATCACGGCAATGGTCATGAAGCCGCAGACCAGAGAAACAACCCTGCGCAGCTTTCCCTGCGGTGTTATAGACAAGGCAATTCCGGTAATGAATGCCGCCGCCGCTACACCCAGTACCCAGTTTTTTATGAGCTCAATCATCCGGGCGTCACAACCTTTATCATGGAAATGAGGGAGAAGAAAAGCATCAGCGCGCATGCGCCCGTCAGGCTCATGGTAAGGCCGAAAGCGGTTCCGATTCCGCTGACAAGCTTTGATATCTTGCTTCCGGATACGGTAGCCGTCAGCTTTGATACGGCTTTGTACAGGATATAGTGCGCACCGAGATGCATAAACGGCAGAAGACAAAGAGAAATAACCGCGAGCATGCCGAAAACACCGATTGCGTTTCTCAGCACAGACGCGCCCGCAAGTACGGATGAGGCTGCATCCGATATGATGCTTCCAACAACCGGGAATACTGTCGAAAGCGTCGTCTTGGCTACTCTCAACGTTGCGGCATCGGTTGCAGAGGACACAACGCCGCTGACGCCAAGATACACGACGAATGCCAGAACGATTAAAGTCAGCAGGGTTGTCGCCATCCATTTCAAAAAGCTTGCGGCGCCCGTAATGCCCTCGCCGCCCACCGCCGCTTCCGCTATGCATGCGGCGATAAAAGCATAGATAACCGGCATTAAAATTCCGCTGGAAACCGTAATCAGAACATCCATAAAGAGCGCAGTCGCAGCATACTTGGCAGCCGAGGAAGCGATAGCCCCGCTTGCCGCGGCCGCTGCCGAAAGTGTGGGCAGCAAGACCTTTGAAAAACTGCTCAGTTCAGTCAGCGTACTATCGCCCAGACCCATGAAAGCGGATACATCCCCGACGGCTACAAGAGAGATAGCAAGCACACCGGAAAGCGTTATGTAGTTCGGTACCGAGCCTGCGGGCCCCGCTTCAAAAAAAGATTCCGCTACAGAGCATAAAATGGCGATAACAATGATCAATACCGCGCTGCCGACCGCTCCTTTGAAAATACCTCCGATCTGAGAGCGTCCGACCGAGAATATCTGCCCAATCCCTTCGTTGAAGCCGGTTGTGCCGGTAATGTCGAGTTCCGCAATTTCTCCGGCGCCTGCAGCCTTTACGGACGATTCCAGATCACCTAGATCCAGTGCGTCATATTGTGATTTAAGGATACCCGATTCATCGATCGGCGGTTTTTTGTCCGGCTCATTATCGGCGGCGGCATGTGCGGTCAGGGAAAATAATACGGCAATAAACAGTGTTAAAGCGGCCGATACGGCTTTTTTCATTCCATACATCCTCGTCTTTGTCTTTGTCTTTGGTCAAATGATTAAGGTCATTTACCCCGGGTGAAAGGCATCGTCTTTTACATGAAGCTCTTGAGCATCTGCAGAACCGTTCTCATTAACGGGATGGAAACATAAATCGCGGCGGCCGACGCTACCAGCTCCACCGCACCGGCTGAGGCTGTCTGATCGGCGTCCTTGCAGATATCGGAGGCAAGCTTTCCTGCGATGGCAATTCCGACATTTTTCAGGACCGGCAGCAAGATGGCCGGTGATAAGCCTGCCGAGTCGGCAAGTTCCTCAATGAAGCTTTTCACACCGGAGAGCATATTGAATGCAAAATACAATATAACAATGCCGGCCGATATCGATAACAGTAATGCCATTTCGGGGCTGTTTTTTCTGATCATCAAACCGATTGCCGATGCGACAATCCCCAGAACCGCTCCGCGTATTAACATCTCCATAGTCAGAACCCAAACAGCGATTTGATCAGATCAAACAGGCTGCTGATCTCCCTTACGATGATAACAAGCACCACAATGAGTCCGGCGATTGTCGTCATCAAAGCCTGCTCATCCCTGCCCGAACGCGATAAAAGGAGATTCAGCACAGCCACAAGTATGCCGACGGCAGCAATTTTAAATATCAGATCCACATTCATAAACCTGCCCTCTAAACCATGATGATTGCGATCATCAGCCCGGTGCTGACGCCCATCGCGGCGCAGACCTTGCCTTTGCGCCGCTTTTCTTCCTCCGCCCGCGCCATATAAATTTCAAGCTTATTGATTGTCCGTGTCAGCGCCGTTTTTTGCTCGTCGATGTCGTATCTGCCCAGCGAAAGGCCAAGTTCGCTGAGCGCCGACACTTCATCGGGCGTAAGCTGCATCGAAACGGTTTCACGCGCTGCATATTCCCATGCCTTTGAAAAGGAAACCGTGCGCCCTTCCGTGAGAAATGCCAGGCAGTTTTCAAAAAAAGTCTTTACCGGTATGCTGCTTTGCTCCGCAATCAAACGCAAGAGCTCCGGCATCGGTGTCAGCAGGTCGCAGATCTCACTTTTCATGATCGTCAGCGCCGAAATAAGCCCCGTAAGGCTTTTTACTCTGTTTTTCAATTCCGCAGCAAATCCCATTCCGATGATCGAGCAGCAGGAAATCACCATCATCGCGCCCACTATTTTCAGCAAAACCGGTCACACCTTTCAATCTGATACGCCCTCTTTCCGTTTTCCTTTTTTATCAGTACAAGCCTGTCAAAAAGAGCGCTTTTCATCAGTTCCCTGTAAAGTGATCTCATCATCAGTTCGTCTGCGCTTCCGCTATGTGCCGTCGCCATCA
>JAAYJC010000177.1 GCA_012523085.1 Clostridiales bacterium | reverse complement strand
TTGTTTCGTTTGAATTGTCGCCGACCTGCCCCCTTTTTTCTTCAAACAAGCCAAGATGGCTGTGCGCATCTATCAGTCCCGGCAAAACCCAGCAATCCTGCGCGTCTATGACGATATCGTCCGTATTCTTGAATTCGTTGATTTTGTCCCCGATTTTTTTTATTGTTTTTCCTTCTATCCATATACAGCCGGGGTCGAATATCTTTCCGGCCATGGTGAATATCTTTGCATTTTTAATGATAATACAAATCCCGCCTCTTATACATATAAGAATAGCGTTACCGATTTTTTATAGATAATTACTCTATTCTCCGAAGGCAATAACAAATTTATGAAAGAGGTGCTTTATGCCTGTTTATTACCATGGGAGCATAGTCGGCGGATTGACGAAACTGATGCCCTTTTCCTCTCCGTCTGCGAATATCCCGGAAGCCGCTGTTTATCTTACGGTTTCCAAAGCCCTGTCGTCCATTTATATCTGGAACAAGGAATATAAGTGGATGACTTTTCATATCGGTGAAGACGATATACCGGTATATACGGAAACGCATAAAGACGCTCTATATGAGTTTTATAACGGGGTGAAAGGTTATATTTATGCCTGTGAAGGCGATTATACCGTGGTAAGTGCAACGGGCATAAAACTAGCAATCGTATCTTATGAGCCTGTTCCTGTCAGCATGTGTGAACCGGTAGAAAACGCATATGAAAAAATACTATCATTTGAAACGCACAACCAACTTATCATACGCAGATATGAGGATTTAACGATCCGGGAACACGCAACCAACAGGAATATGATTCTCGGGTGCATAAAGCGCCTCAATCTGCTCAATGAAAAGCATCCGCTTTCGGCGTTTGTAAAATCGCACTTCCGAAACTTGTGGGAAGATGCGAAATGCATTGACAAAACCATTAATATATAGGAAGATAAATGCAAACATAGGCGGAATATAGCGTGAAAGGTACTTTCACGACGGAAGAAATCGATTTGGCCGCCAAATATGACGCAACCATTTGCAAGCGTGATAGAAGTATCACGCATGATACTTCTATCACGCTTAGGTCATCGATTTTTCCTGACTATTTATGCTGCCGCTTCGCGGCAGAATGGAGGTTAATATGATCACACTTGAAACAGAAAGACTGATTTTGCGTCCGCTTGGCTCCGGAGATTTTGATGCCTTTTACAGCTATGGCTCTGTACCTGAGAACATGACGTATATGATCTTCGGCCCATATACGCCGGAGACGGCAAAACGTTATCTTGAAATCGTCGATAAATGGTGGAAGGATGATCCCCCGAAAATCTATGAGTTTGCCGTAACGCTCAAAGACAGCGGAAAAATGATCGGAAATTGCGGCCTTTATATGGATGACGAACGGCGTGCCACCGGTATGCTCGGCTGGTGCGAGCATAGGGATTACTGGAACAAGGGATATGCCACAGAGTTTGTCAGGGCATTGCTCAAATTCGGATTTGAGGATTTAAACCTGCACCGCATTCATGCCGAGTGCAATGCGGCCAACACGGCAAGCGCCAAAGTCATGGAGCGTGTAGGTATGCGCCGTGAAGGTCATTTTATCAAAAACCGGTATGATCGGGTCGGCGACCAGAAAATGTGGTACGACGAATATTTCTACGGCATCCTTCGCGAGGAATATCTTGCGTGAACCGATTTACCGACCGCGCCGCATAAGCCGCGCATATTATCACGCTTTTCATTTATGCCCGCAGCGTGATTTCCCGTCGATAAGGTTTCATCCGTACATTTCACCGTCACCTGTTAAACTCCGTTCAGAGCGTATCAAAAAACCGGATATTCCAGTGATCTGTTGGAAATACAACGTTTTGATTGAATCGTTCGTGTTATAATTAACCCATTAATTGTCAGGAGGATGGAGCATGATTGAACAGGTGTTTTCCCTTTCCAGAGGTAATGAAAAGGTCGTTGAGAAAGTGGTTTTTGACGAAAACGTTCATTATCTGCACATGGTATTCAACCAGCATGAAGGTCTTCCCGAACACTTCTCCAATTCAAATGTCTATATGACCATAATCAGAGGAACATTGTCCATCAGGCTGGGCGATCAGGATACCGCGCAATATCAAGCCGGCACGCTGCTGAAAATCCCATATAACACAAAAATGAATGTCAATAATGTTGACGAGGAGACGCTGGAACTGATTGTTGTTAAAGCCCCGGCCCCCAAAGGTTAAGCAGCGAAAACCGGCCGTCACACTCGGGTACTGTCATCTTCTCATTACCGTTAATCATGGGCTTTTGTAGAAAAGCAGCCGCCGTCAAACCGACGCGGCTGCTTTTCGCAATATTCGTATATCGATTTCTGTTGGTATATCGGAAAGGGTGTCCGTCTCAATTCGTGAAGGCAGCTTGAGCGGGTCGATGCCAAAAATCGTCTTTGCCAGAACGCAGGCGTTGAGGTACGCGCTTTTTGCGTTTTGGTGCTCGCCGTCTCCGGCGTATAATTTATGCCTGCTGAACAATTCAAACCGCAACAACTGCAATACTTTGACAACGTTTTTGAATTGTTCAGGTGCAAGGTTTTTTGCTGTCTACAATAGAAAATTTTGCACCATGGATTTGCGGCGTGTATCAGCAAATCCATCCAGGCAGACAAGCAATGCATCTGAAACAGCAAACAGGCTTGTTTTGCTGTCAAAAGAGCAGTATTTGCTCTTTTTGCAAATGCGTTTTGCAAAAAGCATTTGTTCAGTGGACATTAATTCCATGTCACCGCGCAGGGCATGCCAGGCAGCTCCGCATTTCGCCACAAGGCTTTCAGGATAGGTGTTATGAAGCATGGTAAACGCTTCGTCAATCGTTTTCTGGCCGCCGGGATTCGATTTTTCCGACCAGGTATTCATCAAAACGGCAATAGCGCCTGTTTTATTAATCGCCTGCAGCAATGGAGCGCCCTGTTCAAGAAACGCCTCTTCTCCGCCAAAGGGATGTGATTTCTGTTGAATAACCACATAGTCATATTTGCCGAACCGGATGTTTGGCAGCGCGCAGTACGAAGAATAATGCCAACGCCAGTCACAGCCCGGATATGTGAGCATAAAGGCATGCACATCCTTACCGGCCTGCCTACATACATCTGCAAATAACCACAGCAATTTTTCAAAAAAAGTGTAGCTGTTACCGATAAACAAAATATGATAGCGCATCAATAACCCCCGAAAGAAACCGCTACTGCATGAATAATCCAGATATTTCAGTTTCCCCCAGCGCATCTGCTTTAACCGCAGCCATGAATTCATCAGCGGTAACAGGGCTCTTGATATTTACCTTGCCGGTACGCAGGGCATAAACAATGAATCTATATTCATGGTTGCCGCTTCCTCTCGGTGGGCAAGGACCCCCATAACCTTTTTCGCCGTAACTGTTTAACAGCTCAACGGCACCTGCCGGTATACCGGGAGATCCTGAAACACCCTCGGGGATAGAATCTGCTTCGGGCGGGATGTTAATCACCGCCCAGTGAACCCAATTTTTCGCAACCCTGTGCAGATCGTACATTAAAATGGCAAAGGATTTTGTTCCCGCAGGTGCACCGCTCCAATGCAGCGGCGGATTCTGATTTTCACCACCCTCCAGATCTCTGTATGCGTATTGCACAGGCATATCGGTGCCATGGGTAAACCCTGATGTCACCGAAAAAGCTGATCGCGCATTCAGATAGTCTTTTTCAACAGGCATTTTTTCCTCCTTTTCGTCACTAATGACATTCGGCAGACTTCAGGACTTCAGAATGTCAGGCATTATCGTAGGCTTCCAGCGCCGGAATAAGGCAGCTGGCCACACCGTCCACCCCGCAAACCATCAGGGACAGGAGAATCGTATCGCGGATTTCTTCCCGCGTCGCACCCTCCTTTTTCGCCATCGCCGTATGAGCCGAGACAGAACCGCCCTGACCTTGGGTAACCTTGATTCCAATGTAGATTAATTGGAAGGTTTTCGCATCCAATCCACCGTTGGATGATAGCGCGCCAATCAGGTCAAAAAATGCTTTAGATACCTGAGGAGCTTCCGATTGCATGACTTCAAATGGATTTGCACTCATATTTTTTACCTCTTTCGTTAATGAATAACCAGATTATATCCTGTATTCCCCATTTTCACAATACAAGATAGCGATTTTTAATCAGCATAAAGCTGGCAGTTGTCGCTTGAAAACAACATATTTGTCAATATGTGCTTGACAGTATGCCGTGTTACTGGTATCATTTTAAATCCCGAAGGAGGAAAGTCAGACAGTTTAATGGCAGGAAACAGCGAATGATGTGTTTACCCTCGTAGACGGACAATTATCATGAAATAAGGTTTTTTCCTTTTCAAGCCATATAAATTGCGTGACCGGGAAAACTCCGGCCACGCAATTTTTGACATTAACTGATTATTTATTTCTTTTCTTTCTTATCCTTACCTTCACCTATGCTGAGCAGCAGGTTCAGCAAGATGCCGAAAACAGCAGCGCCTGCAATACAAGGTACATTCATACCGAAGAATGGGATATTACCTTTAAACCACATTTCCCCTCCGACCCCGATGATCAGAATAGAAGCAATGACGGCGATATTTTTGGCGCTGAACATGTCTACTTTCTTTTCGATCATGATCGCAACACCCTGCGCGGCAATTGCACCGAACAGGTAGATTTCCAATCCGCCGATGACCGCAAGAGGAATACCGTAAACCACTGAGATGAGCGGAGTAAAGCAGGAAATGACCATGGCAATGACCGCTGCCGCAATGAGTACAGGGATTGAGAAGACTCTGGTAATCGCCATAGTGCTGATGTTTTCACCGTAGTTTGTACCGGCAGGCCCGCCGACAACGCCGGAAATCATATCGCATATACCGTCGCCGATCAGGTTTTTATGCAGCAGGTTGGCAATCCCGTATTTGGGCTTATTCTTTTTTGCCGCAAGATCATTAACATAAATATCAAGCTGGTAGATATGCGCGGTGGATTCCGGTATTGTCGCAATCGCAATCGGCATGATTGCGGCTACGGCCGCCCATGAAACCTTCGGGAGCGAAAACGCGGGCAGAGCAAAAATGCTGCCGTCTCCGAGTTTCCAGGTAGAGGAAGCCAGCGCTTCAGCGGGCAGGCTCCGAAACAAGTTATAATCGGCTCCGCCTATCCAGTATAAAACGGCGGCAACCAGGCAACCTACTACGGCGCCCAGGAGCAGGGGGAGCTGGCTGAAGAAGCCTTTCAGGTATCTTGAAAAAACGATTGTGGATATCAGTGTGACCAGCGTGACCACCCAAACCCAGTTTGAACCTACTACATAATTCACGGGATCAACCAATACCGGTGCCGCGTCTCTGAGCGCATCATCTGCCAGAGTAAGGCCGATGATCATAGCTATGGAACCCGTGATTGAAGCCGGCAAAACTTTTTCGACCGCATTGCGTCCGGAGAACTTGACCAGAAAACCCGCGGCGATGGATACGAGACCGGATGCGATGATTCCAAACTGCGCAATTTGAATAGCTTCAGTCGGAAGAATGCCGTTTACCTGCACATACCCCTGCGCTGCGGCAAGTCCGGATATGGCGGACAGATAAGAGAAGCTGGAACCGTAATACATGGGGATTTTCTTGCCTGTAATGAAAACGAAGCAAATGGTTGCCAGACCGCTGGCGAAGATGGTTGTGGATACTTGAAAGCCTGTGATGAGCGCTACCGCTACTGTAGCCGGGAACATGACGATCACTTGCTGAATGGCATAGAGCAGCAGCCTTAACGGTGACGGCCTCTCGTCCGGTAAATAGCCGACGATTACATTTGGTTTTCTCATTTTCCAGCCCCTTTTCATATTCGTATAATAACGTTTTGTTATCCATCAGATAAGCGCCAAAAATACCGCAGTTTCCATTCCCAAGTCGCCATGTCGTGGAAAACACGGTCAATGCGTTCTCTCCCGGCCGTAAAAAAACCTTGTCCTGCAGACAGGCAAGGCCATTCGGCGGCTTGGGAGCCAATATCGAATTCATTCTTCAAACCTTGCCGCATCACAGTAAATGGCCGCATCACATATGCAATGCCGCCGATATGATATATCAAAAAACAACAAAATGCAAGAATATTTTAGCCATTTTGCATATCATGTTCTCATTTCGCTTATTTTGATACACCATAAATCCAAAGGCTTGCTTGTTCAGGTTTTTTACCCGAGAAAGGAATAAGTATGATCAAAAATATTGAGATTCCTATTAAAGCGAAAACATATGAAATGTTAAGCGCCGTCTATTCACATACCACAAACACCCATACAGGGGAAGCACTTGATCTGGAAATGGCCTTTATCTTGCCGAAGGTCCTTTCCGGTCCGAAGCGGCCGGTCATTCTTTGGCTGCCCGGCGGCGGATGGATGGAAAGCAACCCTTGGAAATGGATGCCTTCCTTGATGTTTTTTGCTGAAAAAGGTTTTATTGTGGCAGCTGCGCAATACCGCTTATGTACGCAGGGGCCGTTTCCGTCCCAGATTGTAGACATAAAGACGGCTATTCGCTTCCTGCGTTATAATGCTGAACAATATGGAATAGACCCGAACAAGATCGGTGTTATGGGCTGTTCGGCCGGTGGATTGCTGGCATCGTTGGCGGCCATGAATGAAGATAAGTATGATACAAATGAATGGACGGGCTTTTCCAGCCGGGTTTCGGCGGCTGCAGACCTGTACGGCCCCTCCGATTTATTTACTCTGGAACATGCCGTAACGGGAACCTCCGCCGCCAAGACCATTCTTGAAGTCCGGCGTCTTTTAATCGGAGAAAATAGCGAGCGGGCAACGGAAAAAATGCATGAAGCAAGCCCTCTATTTCACATTAACGCCAATATATGCCCGATACTTATTGCACATGGAACCAATGACCGGACAATCCCGTTATCACAAAGCGAACTGTTTTACGAAGCCCTTAAGAAAGCGGGCTCGAAAGCGGAATTGTATCTGCTCGAAGGTGCAAGCCATTCAACACCGGAATTTATGCAGGAAGAGTTTAAAAACATTATTCTCGGTTTTTTTCGGAAATATTTATGAACCCGGAGCAAAAGCCATATGAACCCATTCCCTTATTCTTCTGACAACAAAAGGTACCATACACTGAGCTACCGAAACAGGACGCTTGGATTCACCGCTTTTAAGGCGGTGCTTGACGCCGGTTTTACCTGCCCGAATATCGACGGGAGCAAAGGCTTCGGTGGCTGCATTTACTGTGATGCGGGGAGCGGATATTTCTCTTCCCCGCCTTCGATTTCTGTTGAGCAGCAGCTGAAAAGCGAAATCGACAGGATTCGGCGCAGAAAACCCGATGCCCGGGTTATTGCATATTTCCAGGCACATACAAATACGTACGCACCTGTCTCGCGTTTAAAAGAACTGTATGAATCGGTACTGTCCTGCGAGGGCGTATGCGGATTGGCTATTTCCACGCGGCCCGACGCGCTGAGCAGCAGTATACTCGATTATCTGGAGGCACTTTCCCGTGAAACGGAGCTGACTGTTGAGCTTGGATTGCAGAGTGTACACGATCATACGCTGAAGCTCATCAACCGCTGTCACAGTTATTTGGATTTTTTGCACGGATATCAAAGTCTGAAGGGCCTCGGAATCCGCGTCGGCGTACATCTGATTAACGGGTTGCCGGAAGAAACACCGGATATGATGATAAGGAGCGCATTTTGTATCGGCCGGCTTCAGCCGGATGCCGTGAAGCTGCATCTTCTGCATGTCATCCGCGGTACGCCTCTCAACGATCTGTATGAATCGGGCAGGTATGAGCCGATGACGCTGAAAAACTATGTCGATGTCATCGTCAGTCAGCTTGAGGTATTGCCTCCCCAAACGGTCATTGAGCGCGTAACCGGTGACGCAGATAAGCGGACGCTTGTCGCGCCCGCCTGGAGTAAAGATAAAATTCGCGTACTCGGTTCGATTGATAAAGCTATGGCCGAAAGAGAAACCTGGCAGGGTAAATACTATAATACTTAAGCCGCAGCTGTCAGCATTTTTCGCTCAGCAATTCCGACAGTTTTTGTTCAAATGCCTTGTCTTGCTTAGGCTCTCTTGCCTTCGGTCCCTTCAGCCTTCCGCCGGCGTTTCGGATCTTCTTTGCGGTATGGCGCGCAAGAAGAAGAGCGTCGATGTTATTCCCGGTGTATTCCATACCGTCTTGATTAATCACTCTTGCTTTCCTTGATAGGCACATTGCCGCAAGGCCGTAGTCTTGTGTAATCACGATATCCCCCGGTTTCACCAGGTTGACCAGTGCGAAATCCACGCTGTCGGCTCCTTTGGAGAAGGTTAGCGTCTTTGCGCCCTGTTTTTCAAAAACATGCGATGTGTCACAAAGAATCAGGCAATCTATAAAATGCGCTTTTGCCAGCCTGACGGTAATATCCACGACTGGGCATCCGTCGGCGTCAATCAACAGTCTCATATTGTTCGCAATTCCGTTTCTTCTCTCTGTTTATCATATTAGTGGGCGCTTCAGCGCCCGTTGCAGCGGACGCTGTGTACCTACAGGGCCATAATACAGTTTTTCAATTTAACTAAAGAACAATATTAATCATAATGCTCATGCCGATTATAGTCAATCGAAAAGAACTGCCGCCGGGTTATTCGGCAGCAGTTCTTTCTTTACCATTGTGCTTGAGGGAGAAATGTCGCGCAGTCGGTTTCTTGTGAGTCGGTCGCGAACTTACTTTGGACCTCTATTTTATCGGCACAGCAATGATCTCCGTGCATATAAAAATGACAATTTTGAACTTCGCATTTTATGCCGCTATTGGGATAATCCATTTTTTTTGCTTTCATACTTTCCTCCACTTCCTGACGAAAAGCCGGCGGCTATTCCTCAGATTCATTACAGCCGCACGGCTTGTTGCCGTATAAATAATTGATTGCCGTATATGATATCAGCACACCGGCTTGTTCATTATATTGTTTGGCATTATGCCGTCATTTATGCTCAAAAATTTTGAGCGTTATTTTTCTATTTACATTGTTCTGCATTTTTAACGGAGAGTAGTTTTAATGCTTTTTGACATCTGTTTGTTTCAACGAGAAAATCGCACCTTATTACCTGTATAAAACGTAATCCCGCATTTCCCGCGTAAATCCGGCTTTAGATAAAACTTCGGCCGCGCTGTCCGGATATTTTTTCACTGTTACGCGGTTTTGGGACGGGAATATCCGGCGCGCCTTGAAATCGCACATGAAAGCGTGCACGACATCGTCAAGCCTGCTTTCATCAAATACACGAAGCAGTTGCCCCTGCCGTTCAAACACGGCAGCCGGAACACCCGAACAAAGGGCGACCGCCGTTCCCGGTACGCAGATAAATGCTCTGTCTTTAAGATGCGCAAGGCTCTTTCCCCAAACCTGAATGGGATCCGCTGCCGACAGCCAACTGATTTTATCTTCCGGATGCTCAAGTGAGAGCATGGTCTTTTGAAAATCTTTGTCCCGGATAAACTGTACGCCGGATAACCCCTCAACGAAATATCCGCGTCTGACCCTTCCGGTATATTCCCAAACACGCAGAATGCCGAGCGCCGAGCTCCAGGAAAGACCCGCAATCGTCTCGCGGCTCAGGATAACGGCGCGGTCAAAAGCTCTTTCCAAGAGTTGTTCGGTGTCCTTTTCCAAAAGCGGCCGGGCCACTTCCCAGCGTCCGGATGTCATTTCCATTACGCGCGCGTTCACTCGCTGCCTGACAGTCCAGCCGTCGCTTTTCGTTTTATCCGGCAGATGGCGTACCGGCACAAAACTGTCGGCGCAGACAAAACCTTTTTCGGCAAGTTTAAGTAAAATATCCTGCGGAGATAGACTGCCCTTAATTTCACCCAACCTATGGGAAAAGCTAGGCCCCCGTTTTATCAGCGCATCAAATATGGTTTTTTCGTCACCGCTGAGCGTTTCCGACATCGGGTTCAGGTCTGCATCCCAGTCAATCTCCTCATATGGATAAAAACCGATCTCCCGATTTTCATCATAACGCCAGAACAGGTCTCCCCGCGCAAGCAGTTTGTCCAAAAGCGCCGGGCGATAATCCGCTACCCTTGCAGGCAGCAAAATGGATTCCCAATAGGGTGCAGGAAAATGCAGGCCACGGAGCGCTTTCAGCGCAGCTTCAAGCTGTTCATCCTTTTGGCCGCTTCGGCGGACGCGGTCCTGCATAAGCGCAGCATATCTTTCAGCGGGCAATGTTTTAATTTGAGCGCGCCGCATTTTCACGGTTTCCCGCCGCGCCCGGTTATAAAGCTCCGCATGAAAATATAGGCCTTCTGCTTTAACCGCGCTGTTGGAATTTAGTAAAATGTCAAGCACTTCTTCAGCTTCCCGAAGCGGCCATAAGTAACGGTCGGCCACCTGTTCCGGCGTTTGCGCACCCCGGTATCGCAAAAGCCGCCTGACGATATGCTGCCTTGCCGTCAGATCGCCAAGATTCAATGCGGCCTCGTATTCAGCCAGATGCTCGGCGGCTACCCACAAACCGGGCTCAATATACCCTGATCGCTCTGAGCCGATAAGCGTCTCAAGCCATTCGATCGGAACATCCAGTTCGCCCGCCAGCAAATCACCTTCGATCATCAGCAGAGAATGTAGTTGATTTTCGTTTTCCGGCAGCTTTGTCCTTTCCGAAACCTTAATTAGCTGTCCGGGATCGGGCGCAATCATCAGCTTATGATTTAGTGCTTCGTCCACAGCCACATGAATACCCGGCGGCGTCGGTGTGTAATCATACATCATCGCACCTTCCGTTTCCCGTCTGAGCGACAGCGACATGGGCGACGGCAGATCGAGGTGTATTTCATGCACTTCGATCACACCCGTGCGTATACCGTTTAACACATTAATCAATCCGTTCAGGTCCCAGTAGTCCTCCAGGCATTCGCGTTTAGTCTCCCGGATGAGCGGATGGGTATCGATGCCGACAAGAGAATCGAGCATTTCCGCACCGCGCATGCGCTGTACCCACAACGGCTGTCGGCCTGCTTTTTTAACGCCCATCATTAAGGCGTGTGCCGCACTATACCGGAATGTCATATTAAAAATCGGTGTCGCGGGGAGCAGCGCCTTTAGCACCAACTCCGCAGTATCCGGCTTAATTGCCTGTAAAAGACCGTCCGGAAACGTACATTCATCATAAGGAAACAAAATAAACCCGTCATCGTCATCAATGGTCTTTATGTTCCTGCCCGTCTGTCGCTTGGCCTCCTCGCAAGCCAAAATAGCCAGCGGCTGATTGACAGGACGGCCAAAAACAGAGTGTACCATAATCTGGTTGTTTCCCGTTTCATCCTTAAAATGCTCTATAATAATCCTGCGGTCATCCGGTAAAACACCGGTTACGGCAATCTGCCTTTTAATAAAATCTTCAGCACCATTGGCCAAAGGCTCGTCCAGCCCCAGATTTTTAAGCGCCTCTAAAAGCGCGCCATTACTATTGGCCTCATATAATTTTCTGAATATTTCGCCATAAGCCTGCCCTGTTTGGAATCTGCGTCCCTTTTGTTCCCCGTTCCAATAAGGCGGGCGCGCACCGTTTGCTGTTGTCGGCACAACGGTTACGGAATCTTTGTCTATTTTAGCAATCTGCCAGGCAAAGGAGCCCAACATGAATTTTGTGCCCTCCCGGGACTCGTAAACAAACTCTTCGTCCAACTCGCCGAGCTTGACGCCGTTTTCAGATCTCACGGTATAATATCCTTTATCGGGTATCGTCCCACCTGCCGATGCCGCCAGCATACGGCTGTATGGATCGCCCTCCACCCTTTCATGGATGCGGTCGTAAAGAAGCCTCGGCCGAACCGGAATATCTCTGTCATGCTCATAATCACCCGCGAGCATCCCGAGAACATCCTTGACATCCTGTTTTAACAAATCTTTAAACGGAAAAGCGCGCGGCAGGATTTCCATGACATCGTCCAAAGTATAACCTTCTCCCGATGCCATTGAGACCAGATGCTGCGCCAGAACATCCAGGCATTGTGTCGGCGGACAGGAATACTCTACACCGCCGCGCCGGATGACTTCCGCGGCAAGACCGCTGTATAACCCTTCCGCAGAATCTCTCGGAAATATATGCATTACGCTGATCCGTCCCGGATTATGCCCGGCCCTCCCGAGCCGCTGCATTGCGCTGGAAATTGAGAGCGAGCAGCCCACTTGGAACACACGGTCAATGTCACCTACGTCAATTCCGAGCTCCATGGATGATGTGGCGCACAAAAGTCTCAGTCTCCCGCCTCTCAGCTCCCTCTCCACCTCGAAACGTTGATCCTTGGAAATGCTTCCGTGATGCGTGCGCGCAAAACCCTCCCCGGCAACCGCATTGACGTAGTAAGCCAGTTTTTCGGCATATGCGCGCGAGTCTACAAAGGCAATAGCACTGCGCATGCCCTCACAAAGGGTAACCAGGTTACGTGCGATATGCTGCCAGACCGCATCTTTTCGTTCGGTCTGTTCGCCTGAAAAGGGACTGGTTACCTCAAGCCTGATCTCCTTGCGCATTTTCGGCGCAACGATCTGCACAGGCTCCGGCGCAAGGAATTCCGCGGCCTTGCTGAGTGGTTCGATTGTAGCGGACAGTCCGATGCGCTGCAAGGGTTTTCCGCAAAGCCTGTCCAGACGCGCAATCGAAAGCATCAGATGCGCACCACGCTTATTGTCAATCAGCGCGTGCAGCTCGTCAATAATGATATAGCGCGCCGTTTTCAAAATCTGCTTGCCCGACTGCGCCGTTAACATCAGATACAGCGATTCCGGCGTTGTGATTAAAATGTGCGGCGGGGAGGTAATCATTCTGCGCCGGTCCTTTTGCGGTGTGTCCCCTGTTCTGACAGCGACATGTATATCCGGAGATTTTGTTATCGTTGCGATACCGTTGTCAATTTCTTCTTTTAATATGCCGCTCAAAGGACGGCGAAGATTCTCGCGGATATCCCCCGCAAGGGATTTAAGCGGCGAAACATAAATCAGCAAAAGCTCTTTCCTGAGTGTGCCCGCCCGAGCCTGCGCTTTCAGCCGATCAATAAAAACCAGAAAAGCCGAGAGCGTCTTGCCGGTTCCTGTCGGCGCGGAGACCAGCGTATGACCGCCTGCCTCAATCGCAGGCCAGGCCGCCTTCTGCACCGCGGTCGGCGTTCCGATTGCGTGGGAAAACCAGCGCACGGTCAACGGGTCAAAAATTCTGAGCGAATCATCCGTCAATAAGCTCACTCCCATTTCATGCTCAAATGCCGGGCTATTCGGATACGCTTCCGGCTGTTGGCTGTTATGTATTTTACGCCCTCGCCGCGGCAGCGGTCTGTCCTGTTTGAACATATATAAAACTTATAGCGCTTCTTGTTGTTATTTGGGCTCACCCGGCGGCGCGAGATCAAAAACGCACTCTTCCTTTTCATAGTTAATCCGTAGAGTCCATCCCGCTTTTTCCGCCCTGTCCCGCCAAATGGCCTCGAACATGCCGATATAATCCTCATACGATATCTGCTGCCTGATATGGCCGGTCTTTTTATACATTTCCATATACATCGGCTTAATCTTGATGACGGCTCTGTTATTCTCAAAGCGCTCAAGCGACGCTGCGTTGCCGGTCAGATTTGCCTGCTCCCAGCACAGGAACAAGACAAAAGCCCTTTGGGGCTCAACATACGGGACCCATGACCGGGCCATCAGAAAATAACCGTCACCGTCCAAAAACCAGTCAAGCGCATATTCGCTGCCCTTTTCATGCTTTAGCAAGTTGAACATACGCACATTGTTTGAAATTTCGCGCTCCTGACGAATCCAATTCTTTCGTTGCTCAGAGATATCGGGAAACGAGGCTGTGGGCGCCGTGACTTCGTCCAGCCTGAGTAAAATGCTCTCAATATGCACGAAAAACCAATCGTCATCTTTTAAGACAAAAGAAAAGCAATACTGTCCGTCATCCAAGGAAATAAAGCAATGGATCATGTCACCAACGCGAACGGATTTAACATACTCAGCCTTCTCACCACGCAGCATTCGTTCTCTCAGGTGATCAAGAAAGGTCAGCAGCGGTTCCGTCATCGCCTTGTGGTAAGGCCGCAGCTTTTCGGCTGTGATTTTGTTTTCGCTCAGCAAACGGGTAAACGCCTGCCATAAAACGGATTCATCCATGGTGTTCCTCTCTTTCTGATTCGCCGGTTCTGTTGTATGTATGAAACAGGCATGTTTTGATATGGTCGTCGACCATTCCGGCTGCCTGCATGTAGGAATAGACGATTACAGGCCCCACAAAAGCGAAACCGCGTTTTTTCATGTCCGCGCTGATCTTCTCTGAAACAGCGGTCCTGACCGGAGCCTGACTGTCCGATACCCAGTTGTTTATTATGGGTTTAAAGCCAACGAATTGCCAAAGGTAGTTAGAAAAGCTGCCGAATTCCCGTATAATTGCCTGAACCGCCCGGGCATTGCCGCGGATTGCCTTGAGTTTCAGCATATTTTTGATCACATTGTATTGTTCCTTGATTTTCAAAAGCTCGTTGTCAGAGATTCCCGCACAAAAATCAATATCAAATCCGCGCAGCGCTTTTTTGTATTCCTCTCTTTTGGATAATACAATGTGCCAGGAAAGGCCGGCTTGCGCGCCTTCGAGAATAAGCATTTCAAACAAATAGCTATCGTTAAAACTGGGTACGCACCATTCACTGTCATGATAAGCGCGCAGAAGCGGATTGTCTTTCGGCCACAAGCAATAGCACATAACGGTTCCTTTCATAGCGTATTTGAAAAGCCGCCGGTTCTCTTTTGTGCGTTCTATTTTCCTTTTCTGATACTTTTCCTTTTATTGAAACCAGGTAAATGACGTCCTTGCCGGTCGTCCTTAAAGTAACCTCTGTTAACCGACTTTGCATCCTCAACGGAGTAGAACGCGCCGGTCTGACAATCTTCTATGACCTCAATGATCTTCCCAAGGTTTTTTCTTTTGATTACGGAAAAGAGTATTTCCACTTCGCCGTTTCTACCGTGCCCGGCTATGGAGGTTACGCCGAAGCCTGCTTCATAAAGCTGTTCCTTTAACAGGAAACCGCTATCGGTCAGGAAAATCCGTACGATAAGATTCCCTACGGCAAGCTTTTCTTCAAGTCGGATTCCGACATAGTTTCCCATGGAAAAACCCGCAGCGTAAGCCAGAAAGCAGACGGGGTTGTCCAGTCGCTGCATGATCTGGCTGATGGCAAGAAGCCAAACGGATACTTCAAAGAAGCCCAGCAGCGGCGCGAGAAAACGTTTTCCTCGGGAGACGAAGATAATCCTGATCGTGCCGATGGATACGTCGCATATGCGTGACACAAAAATCAACAGCGGCAGAATAACCCAGCCGAAAACGGGGCTTTGCAGAATATTTTCAATTATTGTCATCGTAACCTCCTTTGTCTGCGCTCATCCGGCGCCCTTGCGTTCAGATGATTAGTATATCCGGAAAACCAATGTACAGGAACTGTCTGCTCCGGAATTTCTTTTCCGTTTATATGAACTATTTAGCAAATAGTTCACTACAGGTAAATGTGCTCTCTTTTACGCCGACCTTTCCGAAGCGGCAAAACAAGAAGCCGGAAAAATCGAATGCGTGAAACCGGTTTCACATCGGACTGCAAGTAGTTATCTGTATTGAAAAGGTTCCTTCGCATCGATACACGTAACAGGAACACCTTTCAGCATCGGGCGAAGCCATCCGGCCAGATACTCCATTCCCCATTCCTCGCTGCGTTCATGTCCTGCCACAATCAGCGCTTTGTTAAAACCCAGATTCGAAGCATCGTTTACATACGCGCAAAGTGTCCATTCCAAAACCTCGCCGCAAATCACAGCGTCCAAATCCATTTCTTTCATCAGCTCCATCGGCATCTGATGCTGGCCCATAATACCCATGCCATATGCGCCGACAAGAATTCCAATTCTTCTGCACCGCACATCCGGATTTCCGATCGTTCTGATGACGTTCATGGACCATTTCTCTTTGATCAATTCGACCAGATCGCCGAATGTCATTTCCTTAATTTCATAGCATAGAGGCCTTTCCTGATCTCCGATCAGGCGGTATTCCCATCCGGATTTTTTCAGCAGCCCTTCGTATATCATGCCTTCTTTTAGCCAAGGCATATGATCATGAAAACGCCAAATGACCAAGTGGCTGTCCTCGATCAGCTTTTTCTTCGCCAGGTAAACGGGGTCATCCCGCAGCCAGTCCGTTAAATCCTCGCCGGTAAAGTATGTTGGTTCATGCGTAATGATCATATTAATTCCCATATCGATTGCCTTGCGAATAACCTCTGCGGTAGCCATAAACGTCGTTACAACGCCGGTAACCTCGACCTCGGCATCTCCGCTGATGATCTGGTCGTTTGTCTTTTGAAGTCTATTATCACCGCAGTAATTGGTCAAAGCGGTTTCGATGATCTCCCTTGCCTTCATGTAAGCCTTCCTCCCGCAGTTTTACCGCCTTATGGCATAACCTAGTTTTTTTTATTGTATCTTGTTAACCCCTTCAAATCAACCGAAATTAGCCAAAACATGGCTTATTCGGTAACAACGTCAACTTAGTGTTCGTCAAGTTGACGTTCGTCAGCATAATGTTCGTCAGATTGACGTTATTGTCGGTACTTGAGTGGTTTAGACGATTTTTAATTTTCTGGGTCGAAAAAGAGCACATGCAAACATATGATTATTGGAAGCTTCGAATTCGCCGGACTGATTGACGATCGAGTCAATCCCCGCGAAAGCCACAAGCTTAGAAGCGTGGTCGAACTTTCTAATATCGCCGATTTCCCCAAGAATGACCGCGCCAAGCGTTTTGCCGACAC
>JAAYJC010000176.1 GCA_012523085.1 Clostridiales bacterium | reverse complement strand
TTCTTGGTAATTTGTCTTACGAAGCAGACACATTCATTTACAGGTAATGTATGAGAAGACATGCTCGATGAGAAGCGCCTCCAGTTGCATTAAGCACTTTCTAACCGCATTGTCCTCTGGTTTTAAAGATAAAAGCCGGTACTCATAAAAATGTAATGCGTTTACAATTGTATCAATCAACAGTGCATTACACGCAAAGATTACTACAATTCCATAATACACAGGGTTACAGCATCAAGCTGCTCATACGGTTTATTTCGGCAGTAACGGTATCGTAGACACCATAGCTTGCACCGGGGCCGCCGGCGGTCATGCAGGGAATAAAATACAGCGGGCCGCATTGCCTGCATAAAGGCTCAACGGTTTTCCTCACCAGCTCCGGCGTCCAGTCAGATACGTCAACAATACCGTTATTGACGCCTCCCATAAAGCTTATCCGACCACCGTACTTTTTCACGAGCGCAGGTACATTGTTTGTGTCCAGACAGCCCTGCCATACATCTATGCCCATCTCTATCATATAGGGCACTAGTGTGGCGGCGTAGCTGTCACTGTGGTGTATGAGCAGTTCGACACCGTGGCTTTTGTAATACCCATATATCTGCTTGTAGCTTGGCAGGATGAATTCCTCGAACATCTCCGGCGACAGGAATGTAGATCGCTGGCTTCCCCAATCATCGTGATGGATAATAGCATCGGGCTTTACATATTTACACAGCTGCTCGGCGTATTTCATCTCATACTCGGTAATGTATTCTATAAGCTTATGCATGCACTCCGGTTCCAGATAAAAGTTTATCATGCAGTCATCCATGCCCATGAGGTAGTGTGTCTGCTCGAAGATACCCGGCGAGACAGTCGACGTGACGAACACCTCGTTTCTGTTGAACCTGGCCGCCGACTCAGCAAAGGGTGCCCAATCATCCTCATTGAAATCAAGAGACGGCGCACGGACCGTATCGCGCCATTTCGTAATGTCCTTGAGTACCTTGTGCGCGTCATCGTGCACGGGAAAGGGACCCGGGGTATTTTCTTGCCAGCGTATGGTAACACCCCATCCGTTGATATACTCCTTCCCCATTCCGAATTCACTTCTGTCTCTCTTTCGCAGCGGGTCTCCCATCATGAAACCCAGCGCCTCGAATTGATTGACAAATCTGTCGGGCTTGCCGCCGCGCACGCATTCCAGCATATTTTGTCTTTTTGTCAGCATTTATTCTCCTACCTTTTCTCCTCAGTCTTGATTTATTCTATACCTGTCCGGTCAAATCCGGCATTGATTATTCGGATTTGCACCGGCTTCAACGGTGTCTTCCCAAAAAAGCAAACCGCCTAAACCATATATTATACTTTGACTGTCGTTCCTGTCAAAATGATCCGTTATCAGGAAGAGCAGATGGATGCGCCCATCTGCTCTTCCTCTGTTTGCTTTCTTCAGATCTCAACATCAGCCTGATTACCGGCATAGAGGCCCTGTCAATGAACTCGGTTCACAGGCCGCTGGAGATTACTGCTCCCCGCATCATCTGGAATCGGCTATGCTATTCTTTCCAAATACTCTTCATATGCATCCTGATAGGTATCTGTGATAGCCTGGAGACCCATGATGTTTAAGGTTTCAACATATTCATCCCAATCATCAAAGCTCTTTGAGCCATCTAGAAATCCGCTGAAATTTTCGGATATGTATGTGATGATATCGGTCTGGTATCTTGAAATGGTCTCACTTTGCTCGATTGACAGGCGTGCGCCTATCGGAAATACGCCTGATGCGTCATAGTTTGTCGAGAGCCAGTCTGTCCAATAGGATATGGTCTTGTTGGCAATCTCTCCACTGTCATTAAGAAGCTTGGTTTCTGTAGCCACTATACCGGGATCTACAAAAGCGTCCAAGGAATATAAAAAGACCAGCCAAGTGAGTTCAAAGCCGTCGGGATGGTTCAAGGCCCATTCGGTATTTCGACGTTCGCCATTTTCATCGATATAACAAACGACGCCCTCAGGTCCGTAGCAATAGAGTTCCCAGCCTTCCGGGCTATAACGGTAATCTATCCATTTCATCGCAAGCTCTAAATTGTTGTTCTTTGCGGCAAAGGAACAGTTGCCGGTACCGACGCGGCTTTTGCTGCTGCCGACATGCAAAATCTGGCCTTCATAGAGCAGCGGCTTTTGTGTGGGCTGCCAATTGCAATCAGGATCTACACTCGATTTCTTAGCGTCGGCAAGCCCGGTGGCACCATGATACTGGTAAGCAATTTCATTATTGTAGGTACTGGCGGTGAAATCAGCTGGAAGCGCGTAAGACGTCCAGTCGGGGTTTATCAGACCGGCATTATAAAACTCGTTCAGTTTTTCCATCAACGCCTTATCTTCGGCAGTGGTGCATCCTAACTGGACTACTCCGTCCTTCAGATATACGGGAGGAAGCATAGTGGAGGGAATGGCAGAAAGGGAGCCGAAGGACTGGAACTGCCAGTATTTGGTCATCTCCAGCGTCTGGCTGAGCCACAGGGGATACTCACAAGTATCGACGGCGCTCTTTACAAGGGAAAGAGCATTGTACAGATCATCCCATGTCACGATATCGTCCGCATTCAGATCGACCTTATCAAGCCAGTCCTGCCTGAAGCAGAAGCCGCCAATCATCTCTCCGCTCTTCACGTTCAGGCAATGGGCGGCCGGAATGAAGTCCTCATAATAGAATACCGACGAGTGGGTATCAATATCAGAGGGATTGAGATACGTTGTTTGGTAAAGGTAATTCGGCATGAACTCGCGATAATCGTAGATATTTACAAAGAAACCGTCTTCGACCATTTCAAGCTGAGTTCCGGGATAATAACTGAGCGCGTTGCACATCATGTCGCACAGGTCATCAGCAGCCAGCAGCACCGAAAAGGCCTCCGGACGATTGGTGGATGGAACCATAACATATTCCACGCTTACGCCGGTGCGAGCCAACGCTTCCTGGGGCAAGGCAGTATCGGCGAAGTCGCTTTCGGGCAGGTACTGCGGGGTCCAGACGGTGAACCAGTAACTGAGAACATCATCGCTTGTAGTCAGAGGGAGCTCATAAATATAGGGCTCAGTTGCGATGCCGTTGGCATCTACAGCGAAACCATATTGGGAATGCTCCACTGTTTCGACAGACTCGGACGGGGACGGGGAGATTTCATCCGGGACCGCATCCGTTGACGCGGGAACGACCGTTGTGGTAGTTGCCGGCGTTCCGCTTTTATCGCCGCAAGCGGCAAAAAGCGTCAATACTAAAAGGATCGCCAGCATGAGTGCCAGTTTTTTCTTCATCTTGATTTTCCTCCTAAGTAATATTCTTTTGGTAACGCTTATTTTAAGAAACCCATTTACAAGCGGTTATTTCCTGTTTCCCGCGGGAGGATTGAGATTGGGTGCGGGCGGATTGAGCATACCCATGCGAAATTCTTCACCTGTCGCCTTGCGCTTCCAAACGGTTGATATGCGCTGCAGGGCCGGCGGTATGAGCGTCAGTGCGCCTGCAGGACACTCCTGTACACAGCTGCCGCAAAACCAGCATTCCTCTGCAAACAGAACAATGGGTTCCGCGCCCTTTATAAAATTTGGTATCATCACATCCAGCGGGCATGAATTGACGCATATATTGCAGCCTACGCACTTTTCCTTGTCGAATTCCAGTACTTTGCAGGGATCGGGCATGCTGGGGTACGAATAGATAGCCAAGTTGCTCTCTCCTTTCATTAGTCAAGTTCCGCATACTGCTCATAATTCGCACGCAAATTACTATTGTAAGGCGCCTGGAGATAGTAATCGCAGGGCAAATCACGTACATTAACACCCTTTTCCGTCTGAGAAACAGGTAGAAATTTTTTCCATTCCGGCGGATCTACCTCCGGATAATCAACACGGAAGAAGTTCAGAAGCTTTGAGGAGCATTTCCTGGCTTTGGCAGCCTCAAAATAACAATTGCTCAAATCCATCAGTCGGTAACACTCGATAACACGGGCAAGCTCATGCGGATTATTCGCGAACGTTCGCATACCCTCTGTCCGGCGCAGGTCGCTCATACGCTTGATTCCCAAATTCAATATATCCTCGGTTTTATGGGAACCGCAGTAATCCTGAAACACGCGGGTAAGGGCATAATTCAGCTCGCGCCAGCCCACGTCGCCGCCCGATTTGAGAACGGGCGTGTAGCATTCGTCCTTTTCTCTGTCGATCTGACCCCGTTCGGGCTCGACGGCCGGATGATTTTTTGCAAAAGCGGCGGCCTGCCTGCCACAGTATCGGCCGGTGGTATGAGCCTCACCATGACAGCCGGAACCGAATAGCGGGTTGCCACCTGCTACGAACAGACCGGGTATGGAGGCCTCCAGGCGCCAGTCTGTTAAAATGCCGCCGGCCCTCTTTGTAGATATCCAGCTTGGAGGATTGTGATCCAAGCCCATCCATGAAACCATTGCGCATACAAAAGGATGGTCCGTAACTGCGTATTGGAGCATATCCTGTTCGGGATCGAACCCCCAATGCTGCATGTTTTCGAATATGGGAACCCTGCATTTGCCCTCGTGGGCAAGCATCAGATTCCAGATTATTTTTCTGGATTCTGGATCCATGCCGGGAAAGTCGTCATAAAGAGGCAGCTTGAGCTTTCCGCTTCGCAGCTGTTTGCTAAGCGATGGATCGAGGTTAGTAATGCCGTAATCACGGGTGACCGGCATATTTAGTCCTATCCCATGGCCGATGACGAAATTCTCGCCGGGCCGGCTGGATTGAAATATTTGCCGCTCCTCGGTCAGAAGTTCGCCTTTGGAGTTTGCGTAGGGGATGACTTTTCCGTCGGCATCTATAACCCGAACGCCCTGATATGTATTGTCGGAGTTTCCCATGCTGTAAGGAGCGTATCCTAATCCGGTTGCGTTGGAAAGAGAATCCATCAGCACCAGTTCCGCGCCGGCATTCCATGACAGAGTATGTCCCATGCCGGTCATATTCATATCCACCATGGATCCGTTGCCGGTCATATCCGGGGCAAAGGAACCCAATCGTCCGCCGCCGCCGGTGGCGATGACCACGGCCTTGGCTTTAAATATGTAAAATTCACCGGTCCGGTCGTTGACACCGGTAGCGCCGATCACACGACTTCCTTTAATGCCGTTTTCCGTCAGCAGAGACGTTATACATATGCGCTCGTATACCTGAACCCCAAGACTGCGCATTTCTCTGTCCACAACAGGCTTAATGTTGTTTCCATAGATGCGAAGGCAATGCTTATTGTCCACATCGTAGGCAAAGAGCAGCTTTGTTTCCTCATCACGCCACATAGTGTCTTTAAAATCATCGTCCTCGTCCCTGATTTGAACGCCCATTTGTTCCAGCTCAAGCAAAGTGTCCCAGCCTTCCATGCCGATAATATAGCGGGCAGCACCGTTGGTATAACCGCCTGACACTTCCATTGCTATATCCGAGTACATTTCCGGCGTGACCTTGCTGCACGGATTGCGTACCGCGCCATGCCAATGGTCAACTCCGGCGCCGCCTTGGCCGCTGTGTTTGGTTACACCGCGATCCGCCACCGCAACAGTTGCGCCATGCTGCCGCGCGCTGATAGCGGCGCGGCAACCTCCAACGCCGCCTCCGATGACCAATACATCGGTCTCCACAACATTTTCTTTTCCGTAATTCACTTCATATGGCCAGAGCGGTAACATGCCGGTTTGATTCACGTATTCATGCCAATTCAATCTTTTGCACATCCTTTCATACAAATGTCCGGCATCACTCGTATTAGCTGCCTCCCTTCGCAACGATGCAATCGCACCAGGTGATGGCAGTGCAACAAGCCGAACAATTGTTGTCAAACAATAATCTCAATTACATGGTTTAAGCCATAACATGGCTTATCGCCGAATATCGCATGCCGTATACCGGTCATCACCAAGATCAATGTGTCTTATACCAGTCATGCGCATATTCAAAGTAAAAACTCTTTATTATTTCACGCCTTTTCTGTGCATCGGGATCATCCGGTTTCCCTCCTGCCATGGCCGCGTAGGAAAAGCCCCCGCCGGGAGCAAATGTATCCACATATTCCTTTAACGCAGCGCGAAGTTCTTCCTCGTCGTTGCAGTCGTTATATTTCAGATTGTCCCAGCCGCCGCAGATAGCGAGCTTACCGGTGTATTTCTTTTTTATGGAAACAAGGTCGTTGGTGGCCTGAGCAGGATTCCAGGATCGTATTCCGATCTCGATCCAGTCGGGAATAAACGACTCGCATCGGCCACAGTCATGCCGCTCTATCAGCATGCCATTCTCCTGTGCCAAGTCGCAGTGCAGTTTATGATAGGGTTTAAAAAACTCCTGATACATCGGTACGCTGAAAAAAGGCGCACGATAGGCAGCATCGTCATCCATCAGGCCGAGTACATCCGGTTTGATATAGCGTATCTGCTGCTTGAGAACCAACAGGTAAAACTCCGATACATATTCAAGCAGCTCCTTGACTTCTTCCGGTTCCTCATATAATGCCAAGAGTGTGTTCTCAAATCCCATGAAAGAAACCAACGTCAGGAAATAATCGCCGCCACCGACCGTTATATATTTAGTTGTTCTGTCAATATCCTTAATTTTCCCCCGGTAATAGCTCTCCCAGTCAAAAGACGAGAGATCGGGAGCCTTAATGATATCGCGCCATTTGGTAATGTCGTCCAAAAGAATTATGCCAGGTGCCGGCATGGCGCCACCGTTCAACTCCGCGCTGCCAACATAGGTAACGCCTAACGAGGTCACAATGGGTCCGTTGGGAGCATATTGAGGCGTAAGCAGTTCTTCAATAAACCGACCGGCCCGTTCTTCATACATACTGGGAATGTACTCAGGTATTTCTCCGCGAAGCATGGTCAGATAGTTTTCTTTCGGTGTCAAAGATAGTTCCTCTCTTTCGCTTTTATGATGGTGATTAATCGGCGTTGATAAATTCATTGGCTTGTTATGGATCCGATCACTGTTCCGATGGCGAGAATCCGTGTTGCTTTATCCCCTGACGCTTATGACTCCACCGCTGAATCGCTCTCCTGCCGAGATTGATTTACATAATTTGCGGACAGATTTTAAGGCGCTGAAAGGAATTCCTTTAAATAAAAAAATATACTTGCAGTTATAATCTTATAATCTTTCATTAATATTATAGAAAGCATTCATTGGGTATTCAATTGCTTTTTAGGCTATGATTATGCCAGATTTGCACATTGTGTGCCATGGGATCTTGCATTTGTGCCATGATTCAGATATTATTAAATGAATTACAAATCTAATACAAGAGAATAAACAAGGTTGATGAATCATGACATTCTCGGACAAACTGGATTTTTTAATTAAACTGTCCGGCACGACTAACAAAAGTCTGGGTAATCTCCTTGGTATCCATCAGTCTCAGATCAGCCGAATGCGGAGCGGAGCACGGGGACTTCCCGGTAACGGTGAATATATTCGGATTATGGCTGAATTCTTTGCTTCCGCGTGCACTCAGGATTATCAGCGTTCGGCTCTTTCAGAGGCACTTAGACGCCCGACTCTCAAACTCCCCATAGAGAGCAATGTGCTTGCGGTCATTCTTACCAAATGGCTGATGAGCACCGCCACGGACGGAGGCGAAGAAGCAGGACAGATTTTGTGCAACTACCAGACGTTGAAGCTGCATGCGGGCAGCGCAATACCGTCTGCGGCACCGGACAACGGAAATACATCGCCGTCTCAGAATATGGTCGTCTATTTCGGTGACGAAGGCAAGCGCATGGCCGTCCGCTCTTTTGTTGACTATATCCAAAAACTGAAAGAACCGCTACAGATTGATATCAGCAGTGATGAAAATATGGGATGGCTCGTGGGAGATGCCGGTTATGCCGCTGAAATACAAGGGTATTTAAATCAGCTCGCCGCCCAAGGCTGTACCTGCCGGCGTATCGTAGGTCCAATTTCCAATCTGGATTATTCTTATGCTGCCCTATCGATGCGATGGCTGCCTTTTTACATGACGAGGCATGTTATATCCTACTATTATCCTAGACTGCGTGACGATGTGTATCACAAGACTCTGCTCGTAGTTCCCGGAAAGGCCGCTGTATTCTCATTTTCGATTGGCAAACGCGTCCACAGCGGCGCGACCTATTTCGTCACCGACAAGTCAGTAGTAGCCGCGCTAGAGGAAGAGTTTGAGGATTATCTGGCACTTTGCGTCCCGCATATGGTACTTCACACATCGAGTCAGCAACCCGAGCAATTTTTCAGAGTTTTCCTTGAGTATGAAAGCATTCAGGCTCCTTGTCTTCAGTTAAGCAACTCATTGTCTACCATCACTATGACATGGTATGTTGCAAAATCTATACTGTCTGATGACCATGCGGGTTATGAAATATTTCTGGATACCTTCGCAAAGCGCTCCGCAATATTCAAGCAGTATCTCAATGAGTTTTCATTTACGGACATAATTTGCCTGGCCGAGCCTGACGAGGTTGCAGCGGGGAAAGTACCAATTGAGGCAGCAACCATCTTTGACGGCGAACCGCGCTTTTATTCGGTGAAAACCTACCTCATGCATCTGCGGAACATCCTCTGGTTTACAGAGCACTCGCCCAATTACCATCTGGTGATTCGCGAGAGGAGTGAGGATGGGTTGAACATCATCTATATCAAGGAGGGCCGCCGAGCTCTTCTGCTGCGGGACACCGACCCGTATTCCGTTTATGAAATATCCGAACGAAATCTGGTTGCTTCCTTCGGAGAACTGCTACGCCGTTCTATCCCCTCTGAAGTTACGGACGCGATGCGGCGACAGCAAAACGTCTTACAGTTGCATGAGCTTATTCGCCGGCTTGAGGCGCTATGATGTGTCCGCCCGGTTTTAAAAGTCATATAAAAAGTCACGGGAACCGTGTAAATAATATAGCTTGATATTGCATAATCCGGATACATATTTTTACTCTGCGGCGGTTAACCGCCGCAGATATGCATAACCGTTTAACTATCACACCGCCCAATTAGTGCTGCCGTCCCCAATGGTGATAGTCAAAAAGATCGAGCACAACCGATAAATTGCATAGATAAAAACAGATAAGGAGATATTGGATTTCTGAGAGAGCCGGGGGATAAATATTCGGATTGTATAATGTACTCAGAAAATATGGTGTTCCCGCGAAATAGACCAATACCGTGGATAGCAAGCTTCAGCGACCGTAACGACATGGGGAATTTTTACTCCGTACACTGTAATATGCCGATTTCGGACGAGGAGGTAAAGGCAGCCAGCTCTTCCGTAGGACACCCACCACATATGCATAAGGAGAACGAGATCATGTTCCTTATTGGCATGAATCTAAGCGACCCATATGAACTTGGCGCAGAGGCGAGATTTGCATCGGTGACAAAATGGAAAAACACATCATTACAAGAACATGTTGCGTGAAGATCCCTGCGAATACACCGCACGATTTTTATCGAATCACTAAATGCAGTTGCCCATGGTTGTTTTTTTAGGTGCAGGAGGCTAATCCAAGAACAGAGAAATTCTTATGAGAGTACCTTACCACGGAGAAAATAGCATCCATACCGGAACATCTCAAATCTCAGTGGGTTGACACCGGCTATAATGATTGAGAAATCGGCATATTTTACCGAACGCAAAGCATACTGCAGATATTGCTGCATATTGGGATGAGCCAAAATCCGACGCAGGAGAATTACTCGACAATACAAAAAGACTATTCCCAAAGTTGAAGCATTGCGAAGTAGTGATGTGCTGCGATGTAGATGACAATACGGGTGAGTTCATTTATTTCGTCGGGTGCAGCGTTACTAACCCCGATGATATGAAGAACATACTGCCGGAAATGGTAACGTATGAAATAAGCGGGCTATCACAGTATATAATGTGTTCAAAAAAAGCCTGTATCAAAGACCTCCACTCAGCTGTCGCCAATGCGCTGGGCATAAGGTTCGATACAGGCTTTGTCCTTTCCAGGCCTGTGGAGGGCTTGACGAATAAGACCATCAAGCACCGCCACAGGCTCATTTCATCCATTTTAAATCAGGCGGTATTCTGGCAAGTGATAACGGATAACCCGGCCACTCGTGTAAGGCCTCCGAGAGTTGAGAGAACTGAAGCAAAGTTCCTTGACGAAAAGCAGGCCGCTAAGCTGCTTGAATATTTGGATAATGAGTCCTGGCAGAACAGCACTATGATTAAGGTGTTCATCTACAGCGGTCTTCGCCGGGGTGAGATGTGCGGCCTTGAATGGTCCGATATCGACTTTGAAAATCACCTGATTACAATACGGAGGTCTTCCCAGTATGTGCCCGGTAAGGGTAGGAGACAAAAACTGAAACCTCCGACAGGACCATAAAGCTCCCCTCCCAGGCCTTTGGACTTTTAAAGCAGCACAAGCTGTGGCAGATGGAAGAGCGCCTCAAAATGGGTGACCGCTGGGAGAACAGCGACAGAGTATTCACACAATTTGGCGGCAAGCCGATACATCCGGACTCCATCACCGGCTGGTTCCGGGACTTTATCGTAAAGACCGACCTGCCGAAAATCTCAATACATTCACTCAGGCACACGAACATAACCCTTCTTATTGCCGCCGGTGTCCCGCTCAGGACTGTGTCCTACAGGGCCGGGCACGCCCAGACAAGCACAACGGCAAACATATACTCCCACGCAATCCGAACAGCCGACGAGATGGCTGCGGATGTGCCGGACGACATACTGACACCGGCTTCGGTGAGACGGAATATTGGGTGATATCGCATTTAGCATTTAAAAATACCGTCTGCTTGGAGAGTAACTCCTCTTGCAGGCGGTTTTTTGCATTTTGTAACTTTTGATTTTCTTTTTTTCTATATTATGGTATAATTTTATTGTCATTCCGCTTATCTTATGTTAATGTCTTCTTTAAGTATGAGGAGTTGGTATACATGGAAGAAATTCCAAAGGTATTCATGTCATATTCATGGCAATCACAACAGTATATCACTCTAATCAAACCAAGCATTGAGTATGCCAATGAAATTACATCTTACCTGAAAGAATTTCGGGACAACGGCGAGTTACCACAAGGTAAAGCAATGCACGGCGGTCAGGGAATGGAGCAGTATGAGAACCCGGCGGACTGGATAGAGTATTGCCGCCTGATGGAATATCCTGAAACTGTGCCTGTTGAAGGTTGGGCAGACGCAAGCCAATACCTTGCGATTCGTGAGTTTGACAATAAGCTCATCGGGCTGCTCAATATCCGCCACAGATTGACACCGCGCCTTGAGATGGACGGTGGACATATCGGTTATTCCGTCAAGCCTTGCGAACGGCGTGAAGGCTATGCCAAAGAGATTTTGCGGCTTGGGCTTGACAAATGCCGCAAATTCGGATTCGACAACGTTCTCGTCATATGTAAAGCGAGCAACGAGGCGAGCAAACGCACTATTATAGCAAACGGCGGAGTACTTAATCGCACAGTTTTATACGATGGCTTCGAGCGGGAACACTACCGGATAAAATTATGAGTTCAGAAAACCAACAATTTCCCGAGCTTTTTGCGCGGTGAAGACGACAGGTCTGTAATTGTTTGTTAATGCAATCGACCTCCACCGCTGGATTTTTCTGCTATTTGTTATACAATACACATATACCGTATCATTCCGTTCCGGTTACACAAATTTTTTAAGGGGGTTTATTAATGTCAAAGCTAATGGATGACCTGAAAGAGAAGTATGTATTCGAGCTCAGTCGCATAACGCCTTCGCCATTTCCCCAACTGACCGCGCCGTACCTGTTGCACATTAGCAAGGAACAGAATATTAGCTTGAGCTGGTGGGCTGTCACAGAACCGCTGGTCTGGGAAAAGGAACCTTTTCGGCATGATTTCGACCAGTTCGTGTTCTTCTCCGGTAGCGGGACGACCATGGATGAGCTTGGCGGCATCGTGGAATTTCACTTAGGTGATGAAAACGCCAATATGGAGAAGCTTATCATCACAAAGCCGACGATCATTTATGTCAAGGCCGGCTTGTACCACTGCCCGCTAATCTTCCGGGAGGTTTATGACCCCAACAAGCCGATCTTCTTCAATGATTTTTCATTGTCCGGCGTCTACAGAAAGTACAAGCCCGGAAGCGACCAGCCCCTGGGTGTTTTTGATGTCCCGATTGAAAAAACATGGTAAAAACGAAATCTACATAACCCCACCACATAACACATCATGGCCCAGGTTTTCAACCTGCAGCTTATGCTTCTGGTCACACAGACGGGAATCCATCGCCGACCTTCTCATAGCATCATAGGTAAGCGCCAAAGCAGCCGTCACCCTGAAACTCAGGATATCGGCTGCTTTGACGCTTACGTTTACATCAAATCCGATCGGAGCTGGTACCACAGCCTCGTCAAGAATATCTAGCTGCTTAAAAATACGGTCAACGTGGTGGCTTCCGATTGCCGCCGGTGTCCCGCTCAGGACTGTGTCCTATAGGGCCGGGCACGCCCAGACGAGCACGACGGCAAACATATACTCCCACGCAATCCGAACAGCCGACGAGATGGCCGCCGATGTGCTGGACGACATTCTGACACCGGCCTCGGTGCGAAGGAGTATAGGGTAATATTGTATTTGGCATTTATAAATACCGCCTGCTTGGGGAGTAACTCCTCTTGCAGGCGGCATTTTTGCATTTCGGAACTATGTAAGTATCATCATGTAATATATATTGGAATCTTTCCTAAGCCGTGGTACAATTTTATTATCGTTTGCCTTTCATAACACTTACTCTTAAAATACTCCTAGTTTCGGATCAAGAAGTTCAGCCGCTGGGCATGTTTTGATGAACTCAACACGTGGAAACGGTTGTTCTGTTGTCACGGGTGGAAAAGTAAGTGTGTAGAAAAGCATTGAAAAAAGGCTTTTTGAGATTTTAGAGCAAAAATCTGATGTGTGAAAATCGTGAAAATATCTGTTCGTGGAAACAAATCCAAAATGGCAGTATTTGATAGTTAAGTGGTCAGGTTAGATGTCAGCCTTCGCGAGTGGTTGGATGTTAGTATAACTATGTGCCGTGATTAAAGCGATATACCGGTATTTACAGTAGAAAACAAACATGAATATCATTCATGGCAGAAATAGGACGGTGCAATATGAACAGACGGCAAATCATATTTGTAATAATTCTGACGGCTGTTGTCGCTGTTTCCTTGAGTACGCTCATCCTAACGACAATCGACGACGTTAACAAAAAGATCGAACAGGATTGTTTTAACAAGCTTGAGGATACGTCTAAACTCCTTGCTTCTGAAATAAAGCGAGCGATCTATGCCGACCGCACAATCCTCACCGCTATGGCGTCTATCATAACCGGCATGGATGATCCGAGCAACGAAAAGCTATGCGAGGTGCTGAACACCTATCGTTTTGACGCCAGCTTCTTATCCTATACAGCGCTGCTTAGCCCGGATAACACCATGCTTTATACTGACTGTTCGGTACGGGATGTGTCCGAAACGCTCAACTTTACTGAGGAAGCTGAGGCTGGTGCATATGTCTCCAACCGGATGCAAAGCACGCTGGACGCCGATGAAATGGTGATCCTAAACGCCGTTCCGGTCGTGCAGAACGGCAGGACGATTTACATGCTTTATGGCGTGATCCGTCTTTCCGACCTTGCGGAAAAATACAAGACGGACATATACGACGGACAGGCGCATGTGTTCATCGTGGCTGGGGATAACGGAGATTTTTTGCTGGACACTTGGCATAAAACGCTTGGTAACATTGCGGATTATGCAGACCGCAAGGTTGAGCCGGGCTACTCGTGGGATTTATTCATAGACGACTTGAAAGTGGGAAAAAGCGGAAAAGTGGCTATGATTTCGGAAACGATCGACGAGGTGGTTTATCTTCGATATGACCCGATCGGCGTAAATAACGGCAGTATTATGCTCCTGGTTCCGCAGTCAGTTGCACTGCGTGAACATGAAGATGTCAGCCGCCGTCTGTTCAGTATGGCCGCCGTCATAGGAGCGGTCATGCTACTGTATATGTTAGGCATTACCTGGAGTCTTTTCAGTGCTTATCAGAAGGTGCGAAAGCTTAGCAATGAAGACCAGACTACGGGACTTCAAAACAGAAACTCATATGAAAAATTCTTTGCGGATACTCACAGCAGGAGCTTTCCTTCCCTTTCCTGCGTATTGTGGATGTGAATGGACTGCATGAGGTGAATAATAAATACGGTCACAAGGTCGGTGATCAAATGCTTCAAATCGTCGCTGGTGCGCTCCTTAAAGAATTTCCATTTGAGCAGGTATTTCGCATCGGTGGAGACGAATTTGTGGTAATAAGCGAGGATTACGATTCGAACGAATGTGCATTAAAGATGGAGCGCGTTGCACAGCAAGTCGAGTCCCATGATTATTACATCTCTTATGGCATAGCGCACCGTGAAAACGAAATCGGGGCTGACCGGATAGCACAGGAAGCTGACGTGAGGATGTTGGAAAACAAACGAGCGTACTACGCCGAACATGAACGGAGGCGACCACGAACGGATGCATGACCGTCTGAAAATTGATTTGACAAACTGAATAGTACAAATTATGAATCGTAGGGACACTCCCGATATTTCCCGTATTATTGCCGAATTTTCCATATTTTTGACCAAGTCGTTTATGCGGCTAAAAGTATGAATCTCACGTTTCGTTTATTAGGGGTTCTTCAGTGGTTTCGAACCGTCCCCTGTCTTATCTTAGTATACGCGTAAGCACGAGCTTTCAGAAGATATTTGGAGCTATTCTCTGCACTTTCAATTTCTACGGAGCTATGGACACATTCCTTCAAACAATTTCAAATTCCACATAAAACAAGGACGGACATGGATCGTTATCGATATTCAGACGTGCAGAAACGATGCTTCTGTATAATCCCTTACAGAGCGGCACTTCGATTTTATGGATCATGATCGCATCGTCGCCCTCGACCGGGATTACCTCATTCGCTCCGAACGCATCGGAGTCGATATGATACGTGCTGTATTCCCGAGGGCCGATCCACAACTGACCTGAAACCACGAATTGATCGAGGTTCAGGCAATACCATGTACCGTCCAGATTCACATCGAGTATATTAAGGTCGTCACATGCAATCGTCGTATCCGTATTGTTATATATCGTGATCTCGACTGTTTCTTCCTGTATGTATGTGTCTTTTGAAGAGGTTAAAATCAATTCGTTCCCTTCATAAAAAATCCGGTCTTCCTCAGGAACCTCAATCGGGCTGGAATGTGCGACCCGCTTGATCGGATTATTGTTTTCGTCAAAGCTATAATGGATTTTGTCAAAATAATACGTTCCATCGGTTTTTCGAAAGCCGTTGCCATAAATGCTTTCCAAATATTTCTCTGTTGAAAAGCAAGGAGTGCAGCCGGAAAGAGGGAGGATAAGGAACAGTACGGTAATAACAAGGTATGCTTTTCCTGAAAAACGCATGAAAACACTCCAGTAATTATTGGTATTTTACATGTAAGTGCGCTGAAAAACGTACTTACTTATTTAATGTCCACTGAACAAATGCGTTTTGCGAAACGCATTTGTAAAAAGAACAAGTTTTGACGGCAATACAGGCCTGTTTTGCCGTTTCAGATACATTGATTAACTGCCTGAATGGATTTGCGTACAAACGCCGCAAATCTTTGCACCTGAACAATTCATAAACGCTGTTTATATATTGCAGTTATTGCGTTGTTAAATTGTTCAGCAGGCATTATTTAAAACATCAACCTGTAAACAGAGTTGTCATGGTATGTCCAAATGCATAATCGATTCGAACTGAATAACCTACTTTAGAGGGGAGGGGCCAGCAAGCTGAAGATTGTATAGAGACAAGCTTTCTGGAACCGTTGACTATCCCGTAAATCGGAGCACCGCTATCTCCGGAATCAACCCATCCAGAACCAGATTCTGCTCCAAACTCCGTAGAAATTGAAAATGACAGCTCCAAGTAGTTCTGATAGAATAAAGTTGCTAAGACAATACACAATCAGAAAGACAAAAAGGAGCTGTCATTATGAAAGTATATCAACACAACAATGAATCCGTCAATGGAAGTATTCAAATTACGAACAGCGAACTGCTCTATGCAAAGGCCCAGAATGGATTGCTGGAATTATCTGTGGCACTCGGGCTTGACGTCATGCAAATGATGCTTGAGGAGAACGTCGCCCAGTATGCGGGGCCAAGAGGCAAGCATAAAACAAAGGGGCGCACTGGTTACCGTCATGGGACAGATAAGACAACAGTTGTCTTAG